>CAMBRL010000121.1 GCA_945870105.1 Chitinophaga pinensis | reverse complement strand
TGAAATTGATATTTTTCATTTTTCTGGTTTTATTTCACTTCTTCATAATCCACATACTCACCGTCATTCGCTTTGCCTTTTTTTGAAATATTTATTTCGCCTTCAGGTTTTCGCTGCTGATCTTGCATCTGACGCATGCGTTCCTGCATGTCTTGCTGTGCCTTGTTTACAAAAGAACGTGCAGCAAGAGGAACTATGACTTTAAATACAAAGTTGTAAACGGCATAAATTAAAACAAGAACAAGAACGAGTCTTATCATCCTTAAATTTTAGCGACTGAGGTAAAGATTCCGTTCAGAATAAATTTTCTGAAAAAACTCATCGTGCAAATCATCAATAAACTGAATGGCTTCTCCTGTTGATTTCATCTCCGGTCCAAGTTCCTTATTCACATTCGGAAATTTATCAAATGAGAATACCGGAATTTTTATGGCATAACCCTTTAGTATCGGATTAAAGGTAAAGTCTTTCACTTTCTTTTCTCTCAGCATAACTTTTGTAGCATAGTTCACATACGGCTCGTCATACGCTTTCGCAATGAAAGGAACCGTGCGCGAAGCGCGTGGATTTGCTTCAATCACATACACCACTTCATCTTTTATGGCGAATTGAATATTGAGAAGTCCAACAGTTTTTAAAGCCACAGCAATCTTTCTTGTGTGATCTTCAATCTGCTTCATAACATTTGGACTAAGGTCAAAAGCAGGAAGCACCGCAAATGAATCTCCGCTGTGAATACCTGCGGGCTCAATGTGTTCCATAATTCCTATGATGTAAACATCTTTGCCATCGCAGATAGAATCCGATTCTGCTTCAATGGCTTTCTCGAGAAAATGATCCAACAAAACTTTATTGCCCGGAATATCGCGCAACAGATTAACAACGTGCTCTTCCAATTCCTGCTCGTTGATTACAATCTTCATGCTTTGTCCGCCCAGAACGTAAGAAGGACGAACCAGCAAAGGGAAGCCTAATTCGCGTGAAAGTTTAATTGCATTCTCTGCATCTTCAATAACACCAAATTTCGGGTAAGGAATATTGTTCTCTTTCAACAACGTTGAAAAACTTCCGCGGTCTTCTGCCAAGTCTAATGATTTGTAATCCGTTCCTATGATTTTTATTCCGTAACGCTCCAGCTTCTCTGCCAATTTCAAAGCTGTTTGTCCGCCTAACTGAACGATAACCCCTTCAGGTTTTTCGTGAAGAATGATGTCGTAAATATGTTCCCAGAAAACCGGCTCGAAATAAAGCTTGTCGGCAATATCAAAGTCAGTAGAAACGGTTTCAGGGTTGCAATTGATCATGATGGTTTCGTAGCCGCATTCTTTTGCAGCCAACACACCATGTACACAAGAGTAATCAAACTCTATCCCCTGCCCTATCCGGTTCGGACCTGAGCCCAACACCACAATTTTCTTTTTATCCGAAACAATTGATTCGTTCTCGTCTTCAAAAGTTGAATAGTAATAAGGTGTTTTCGCTTCAAACTCAGCAGCGCACGTGTCCACTAATTTGTAAACACGTTTTATTCCCATGTCGTTACGCTTATTGAAAACTTCGCTTTCAAGGCAACGAAGTAAATGCGCAATTTGTCTGTCGGCATAACCTTTCTGCTTTGATTCTTTCAACAGATCAAAAGGAATGGTGTCAATGGTGTATTTTGAAATTTCTTTTTCAACGAAAACCAATTCTTCAATCTGATGCAAAAACCAGGGATCAATGCGGGTAAGTGCCTGAATGGATTTGAACGGAATACCCATTTGCATAGCATCTTTGATATGGAACAAACGATTCCAACTTGGTCTTTTCAGACTCTCAACAAGTTGTTCCTGATTGCGCAATTCTTTTCCGTCAGCACCCAAACCATTACGCTTTATTTCAAGCGACTGACAAGCTTTTTGCAATGCTTCCTGAAAATTTCTTCCGATTGCCATCACCTCACCAACTGATTTCATCTGCAAACCCAGTTGCCTGTCAGAACCTTTGAACTTGTCAAAATTCCAGCGCGGAATTTTCACGATCACATAATCTAATGTTGGTTCAAAAAATGCGGAAGTGCTTTTGGTAATCTGGTTTTGCAATTCATCCAAGTGATAACCAATCGCAAGTTTAGAGGCAATCTTTGCAATAGGATAGCCCGTTGCTTTTGAAGCCAGCGCTGAAGAGCGCGACACGCGCGGGTTGATTTCAATCGCAATAATATCTTCTGCTTCATCCGGACTAACGGCAAACTGCACGTTGCAACCTCCCGCAAAATTTCCGATGGAACGCATCATCAGGATTGCCATGTCGCGCATACGCTGATATGTTGCATCAGACAAAGTCATGGCAGGTGCAACCGTAATGGAGTCGCCCGTATGAATTCCCATCGGGTCAAAATTCTCGATGGAACAAATGATAATCACATTATCGTTGGCATCGCGCAGCAATTCCAACTCATATTCTTTCCAGCCGAGAACGGCTTTGTCAATCAATACTTCGTGCGTTGGCGATGCGTGTAAGCCACGCGTAAGCGCAGCATCAAATTCTTCACGGGTGTGAACAAAGGAAGCGCCCGTTCCGCCCAATGTATAAGAAGGACGGATAACCAATGGAAATCCTATCCATTGTGCAATCTCTTTTCCTTCCAAAAATGAGTTGGCAATTTTTGAAGGGGCACAACCCACACCAATTTTTTCCATCAATTGACGGAAAGCCTCACGGTTTTCTGTGGTTTCAATAGCCTGAATATCTACGCCAATCATTTTCACACCATACTTTTTCCAAAGCCCCATTTCTTCGCAACGGATGGCAAGATTCAAGGCCGTTTGTCCGCCCATGGTAGGAAGCACTGCATCAATTTTTCGCTCTTCCAGAATTTGTTTAATGGAAGCAGGCGTAAGCGGCAACAGGTAAACATGCTCAGCAGTTACCTTGTCGGTCATAATAGTTGCCGGATTGGAATTGATAAGTGAAACTTCAATTCCTTCTTCTTTCAGCGAGCGGGCAGCCTGTGAACCGGCATAATCAAATTCGCAAGCCTGTCCGATTACGATTGGACCACTGCCGATGATGAGAACGGATTTTATTGAATTATCTTTGGGCATTATTAAGATTTGAGAATTACCAACCAAAAAAACTTTGCGAATTTAGGGGAATTTGGATGAAAGAAGCGTTTAATTTGTCAACACATTTTCCATACTGTTTTTTAACCACTAAGAGCACTAAGAACACAGAAGAAATTTGAAAGAAAATTTTATAAAAACAGGCAATTCAAAACATACCTATTACACCTTCGGAAAAGGACCTGAACCGCTATTAGCCTTTCATGGTTTCGGGCAAAGCGGCAAGGAGTTCCAAGTGTTTGAGAAATACCTGGGCGATAAATTCACCATCTATGCCTTTGATGCGTTGCATCACGGAAGCAGCGAACATAATGGCGAACCGATTACCGAAAACGATTTAAAAGAACTGATTAATGTCGTCACAAAAAAACATAGCATCAAGAAATTTTCGCTTATAGGTTTTAGCTTGGGCGGAAAAATCGTTCTCAAACTGATTGAACTTTTTTACGAACGGTTGAACAACGTTATTCTTCTTTCGCCTGACGGATTGAAAGTAAACCCGCTTTACCGTTTCTCCACCGTTACCTCACCCGGAAGGTTTCTGTTTCGCGGCTTTATTAAAAACCCTGCGCCTGTTTCTAAAACGGCTCTTCTGTTGAAGAACATGAAGATACTGGACCCGAAGATTTGCAATTTCATGTATTCGCAGATACGCACCAAGGAGCTGCGCGAAAAGATTTACAAGGTCTGGATTACTTACCAAAACATCAATCCTGACCTGGATAAAATTGCCGCATTGGTTAATAAGAACACATTCCGCTTTCTGCTTGTATTTGGCAAACATGATCGGGTTATTCATCCTAAATACGGTGAGCGTTTTATTGAAAAGCTAACTGATAAGAATGCTTTTGTGCTGCTGAATACAGGGCACCAGCTGATTAGTGAAAAGGTGGGGGAGTATTTGAAGGAAAAGCTGGCACAACAAGGTTAAGCAGCAGATTAACAGCAAATGGGCTGAACAATTCAGTTGAACCGAGACAACAGGCTATTGTGGTTGTTTATTTTTTTTATCAGCAAGTAATAGAGTCTGTTTAACGCAATTTATCGAATAATTAATCATGTCATTTATTTCTATTATGTCCAATTGCAATTTTTGATTAATTATTTCATTTGGCCTTTTACTCCTTGCTAAATACCTACTGTCAATAAGCCCAGCATTATGTACAATTATATGTCTACAAATTTCCAGTTGCATGATTTTAGTTTCATTAAGAAAACTAATTTCATGGTCTTCCAAATTAAACAAGTCTTTAAATGCTTTTTTTATCCCCTCAACACCAGTAAAGTCATATTTAACAGATAAGATTTCTCCTAAATGCCTTGAAACGTCATAGTTGTATTTTGACAATATATTCAGCGGAAGAGTTTTGCCATTAACTCCGTTGTCATTTTCACTTTTAGTGTTTATTACTTTTTGAGTCAAAAGTTGTGGGTTGTCATTTAAAAGTTTAACCCAAATGTCCTTAGAGTAAGCTTCAAATAATGTCCAAGAATTTACAAGTGCATTTAATCCGATGTTGTTAAAGCAATTTTTAATCTCATCACTTTTTTCATACAATTTATTGGATTCACTTTGAGCATCTTCAACAATATTTTCATTCGCTTTTTTCAATTCTTCATCAAAGAATTTGACTAATTGTTTAGCAGTCACTTTAGGTTCTTTTGGAGGATTATTTAATAAGAATCCAAGTTTTACCGCACTTTGAATTGACAAATGGTCTTCTTTTACTTTAGACATTGCAAATGTCATCAATATCAAAGGACTTGCAATCATCATTAAGATTTGTTCAACAGAACCACAGTATTTTTCATGAATCAACTTCAGGTTGTCTGAACTCAATTCTTCTGCTATAGTCTTTATTGATTCAATGTCAATATTTGCATCTTCTAATTTCATTTAGTTTCAAGGTCTGTTTATATAACCACTACTATTTATTACCCGCACCAAATATAAAAAAACATGCACTTGCGAATTTACCACCCCAAGAATCAATTTGAAGCTGACGCTATAACTTTTACACGCTCCCAATCAAATTGGAATGCGTGTTGCGGGGGGAAAGGGTTATCATTGCGAGCGAAACGTATAGCACTGCTTAAGGAGTAGTGAGCGTTTCAGGCGGAACGCATACCATTTCATAGGGAACGCATATTAATGCACGGGGTGCGATGAGTATTGCTGGCGGAACGCATATTAATGCACAAGTTGAGATGGTCGTTGCAAGCGGAACGCATATCGTTACATGAGAAACGATGACTGTTTCTTGCGGAACGCATGTCATTGCGGCAGGTCAAGGGAGGATTGCGCGAGGTGAAGAGAGGTTTGCATGACTTGAAGATAGGTTTGCATAACTTGAAGAGAGGTTTGCGCGACTTGAAGAGAGGTTTGCGTGAGTTGAAGAGAGGTTTGCATGAGTTGAAGCGAGGTGTTCCTGACTTGAAGCGAGGTTCGCGTGACCTGAAGCGAGGTGTTCTTAACGTGAAGCGAGGTGTTCCTGACCTGAAGTGAGGTGTTTTTTAGGTGAAGCGGGATTGGTCACGATGTGAAGCGGGGATTGCGCGAGTTGAAGCGAGGTTAACCACGATAATAATGAGTGAGTTATAAAAAGAGGGTGATTTGAGAAAATCTGACATTTTGGCGAATTAAAAAGCCCCTCGCCTAAGGCGAGGGGCTTTTTAATTTCAGCTATTTATGTACTGCTTAATCGTGCGCCACCGTCATAAACCCGGCTTTCTCAATTCCGTTAATATCCAACAAGTAGAAATAAGTTCCTGAGTCAACCGGATTTCCGGCTTTCGTTCTTCCGTCCCAACAATCACCTTGTGCAATTGATTCGAAGATTAAAGCTCCCCAACGGTTAAATATTTTCAAGGTAAAGCATTCGTTGAACTCACCTTCAAAACCGGGCTGGAAACAATCGTTCAAGCCATCAAAATTCGGAGTGATGATATTAGGAACTATTAAATCAAATTCAATGTTGGAATAATTAGTTCCGCTGAAATCTACAAAGGCGGTATCCACACAACCTTCACCATTATATACCACAAGGGTTACAATAGTTCCCGGACCAACATTGAAATTCTGTTCAGGATTTTCAAGCGTTGATGTATCACCATTTGCAAAAATCCAAAGGAAGCTTTCTGCACCATCGCTGCTATTGGTAAATTGCCCTACAATTCCTTCGCAAGAAGGAATATAATGTGCCGTGAAACCGGCAGTTGGTGCAGCCAACACTTCCACTGTTAACTGTGCTGCTGCTTCGCAACCGTTTGCATCGCTTGCAACAACGGTATACGTAGTAGTTACCTCCGGTGAAGCCAATGGATTTCCGATAGTCGGGTCACTCAACCCATCAACAGGTGTCCAAACAAAATTGGTTCCTCCTGAAACAGACAACTGCAAACTATCGCCATTACAAATTGCCTGATTGGGTGCTGCTGTGATAGAGAAAATACTGATGTCAAGCGCATCTGTATCCACACAACCATTTGCATCCGTTACAGTAACGGTATAAGTAATCGGCTGCAAAGGAAAAGCCAGCGGGTTAGCAATATTCGTGTTGCTTAAACCTGTTCCCGGATCCCAAACATACGATGTTCCTCCACTTGCATTCAGTTGAATTGTATCACCAAAACACAAAGGAGCATCCTGTCCGGCATCTGCCACTGGTAAAGGATTAACCGTTATCGTTAATTGATCGGTATCAGAACATTGATTCTGATCTCCAACTGTTAACGTATATGTTGTAGTTTGAGTTGGATTGGCAACCGGGTTAGCAATATCATCAGCACTCAAGCCTGTTGAAGGCGACCATGAATAAGTAGTTCCGCCAGTAGCATTCAATTGAACAGAATTACCTGCGCAGAATTCTGCATCAACGCCTGCAAAAGCAGTTGGTAACGGATTTACAGTTACAACCACATCACCATCACCTTCGCAACCTGCGGTAGTTGTTACATGTACACTGTAGGTTGTAGTAACCACAGGAGTTGCAACAGGGTTAGCAATCGTTGTATCGCTTAAAGTAGCTGAAGGCGACCATGCATAAATATCACCACCACTTGCCTGCAGTTGCGCATCCTCACCAATACAGATTGAAACATCTGCTCCTGCATCAACAACAGGAAGAGGATTAACTGTAACCGTTACCTGCGCAGTGTTTTCACAGAAAGGCGCGAAGGTAATATCGTCTAATCCAAACGCTGTTGGCCCTGTGGTGGTGGTAATGTTTTCAATACAAAGTGTGATGGATGTATTGTTTCCTGAGTTCCAGATATACCAGAACTCGCTCCATGTTGCTACACCAAAAGGTGGTGTTGTAAACGGTGTGCCAACAGGTGTTCCGTTCACAGTTAATTGTAATAGCGCAGGGTCGTCAAGAACAAGCGTGCTTAACCATGCCGAGAAATAATAATCATTATTAGGAGCAACATCAAAAGTCTGACACCAAACATCTGTGCCGTAAGTCATGTTAGCATTTACCACCATGAAATCTCCGCTGCCACCGTTACCTAAACCTGTGAAAGAAGGATCAGCCAGTGAAGCATCATTGGTAACAGTGTATAAGCCCGAAGTTGGTGTTGTTGCCCCATAAGTATAACCTGAAGAAAAACCGGTATCACCTCCGCTGAAATCAGGATTTACAACTTGTTGTCCACTTGGACCCTGAACTAAAACTGAATACGTTGTAGTAATAGCCGGATTTGCTTCCGGATTAGCAATACTATCATTGCTCAAACCTGTTGAAGGTGTCCATGTATAGAACACACCTCCGCTTGCGTTAAGCTGTGTTGTATCGCCTGCACAAATTGCCACATCTTGTCCTGCATCAGCAGGCGGAAGCGGATTGATGGTAACCGTTATTGTGTCGGAATTGGTGCAACCAATCTGGTCAGAAACTATTACAACATAAGTTGTAGTTCCTGCCGGTGTTGCAATCGGGTTAGCAATCGTTGTATCACTCAATCCTGTTGAAGGATTCCACAGATAAGTAACACCACCTGTTGCCAAAAGCTGTGCGCTGTTTCCATCGCAAATCTGAACATCACCGCCTGCATCAGCAACCGGTAATGGCTGAACAGTTACAACAACTGAGTCGGTAGAAGTACATCCTGTTCCGTTATCAACCAATACATAGAAGGTAGTTGTAACCGGAGGAGAAGCCAAAGGATTTGCAATCGTTGCATCATTCAAGTAAATTGACGGTGTCCATGAGATAGAAGAACCTGTGGGAGCAACTGAAAGCTGTGCGCTGTCGCCAAAACAAACAGTGGTATCGCCCGCTGCAATTACTGCAAACACATCAACAAAAATGCTGTCAATATCTGTGCAACCATTGCCATCTGTAACGGTTACATAATAAGTTGTCGGGAAGTTTGGCCACACTTCAGGGTCGGCAACATTCACATCGCTGATATCTGTTGCAGGCGACCACAAGTAAACATCACCGCCTGTTGCTGTCAGTTGTGTTGTATCTCCCTGACAAATGAAAACATCCAAGCCTGCATCTGCAGTTGGCGTAGGAAGAACGGTTACAAAAACGGTATCGGTATCTATACAACCTCCGTTATCAGCAGTTAAAACATATTCTGTATCAACTGCAGGATTAGCCCAAGGATTGGCTATTGAATCATTACTTAAACCGGTTGAAGGTGACCATGTGTATGTAGTTCCGCCTGAACCGTTCAACTGAACACTGTCACCAAAACAAAACTGAACGTCTTGTCCGGCATCTGCAACAGGAAGAGGATTTACGGTAACAACAATCGTATCTGCATTTACGCAGGTTCCGTCATCAACAGTTAAAATATAGGTTGTGGTAATAACAGGATTTGCTACAGGATTTGCAATTGCAGTATCACTTAATCCGGCTGAAGGCGACCACGACCATGATGGTCCTCCTGTTGCGTTAAGTTCAATTGCATCACCGATACAAATGCTTGTGTCTTGTCCTGCATTTACTACGGGTAGTTGATTCACCGTAACCGTAACCTGTGCTGTTCCATCGCAGAAGGTTGAGAATACAATATCATCCAGACCAAAGTCATTTCCACTCAATGTTGTGTTTTGGTTAAGGATACAAATACTTGCTGTAGTAGCATTTCCTGAATTCCAGGTAGCAAAAAACTGAACCCAGGTATTAACAGTAAGTGGTGCAGTGAATGGTACGCTTAATGGAACTCCGTTAATAGAAAACTGCAAAGAAGCCGGACTTCCCGGTGCTACTGAACTTACCCAAGTTGAAAATGCATAATCTGTATTTGGTGTTACCGGAACGGTTTGACACCATACATCAACACCCGGAGTACCTGCACCGTTTACTACCATAAACGAACCGGTTGGAGGATTGGTGTGGTCAAATCCATCAAAACTCGGATGCGTTGTTGAAGCATCTGCCACAACAGAATATCTTCCTTCTGGTTGTAAATTATTATTGAAAGCATAGTCGCTTGTAAAACCTGTATTGCCTTGTGAGAAATCGCCATTATTTACAAGGTTTCCGCTCGGACCTGAAACGGTAACAGTATAAGTTGTAGTCTGAGTAGGACAAGCCAAAGGGTTGGCAATATTCGGGTCGCTAAGGCCTGTTGCGGGCGACCATGCAAAGGTTAAACCTCCGGTAGCTTCTAACTGCACACACTCACCGGCACAAATAATTTGATTGGCTCCTGCATCAATTACAGGCGGAGGATTGATTGTTACTGTTACCGAATCTGTTCCGGAACATCCGGCAGAGTCAACTACAGTTACATAATACGTTGTAGTTACAAGTGGTGTTGCAATCGGGTTGGCAATATCCGGGTCGCTCAATCCTGTAGCGGGTGTCCATGTATAGGAAATACCTCCTGATGCATTGAGCTGAACTCCGTCACCCAGGCAAATTGCGGCATCACCGCTTGCTGTGGCAGTAAGTGTATCAATCAACGTAAGATTCAGAATTGAAGTATCTGCACAACCGGTTACGTTATCCAACGCAATAAGTGTTACCACATAACTTCCGATGTTGGTATAAGTATGATTTGGTGCTTGTTGGTTTGATGTTCCTCCGTCACCAAAATTCCATGAAAAGCCAGAAGCTCCCTGACTGTTGTTGGTAAACTGAACAAAATTTCCACACTGCACATTGGGTGTGAAGAACGAAGAAATTACCTGCACATTGCAATTGGCAACAGTGAATTGAAAGTCGCGCTGAACGGTATTTATTACAACACCATTGCGAACTTCACTTACGCAAATACCTACCACAAATGTTCCTATAGTGTTAGGGGTAACAATCAACTGACCTGTTGTTGGGTTAATGGTGAGCGGCTGAGAACCACCCATCATATCGTTAGTGTTGTAAGGGTTTGTCCAAGTTACAAAACCGTATGGCGGAGCATCAGGCACTGTTCCAGAACCTCCGGGGTTATTAGCATCCAGTCCATCGTGCGGTGTGCAAAGAGAATACACTAACTGATCGCCATCGGCATCGGTAGCGCTGTGGTCAAATACAAATTGCAGACCTGCGCATAGGTATAGCGGAGGCAAGTTGGTAAACTCTGCGCTGCTATTAGTACCAACCTGATTGGCGTTTGGTATCTGTGTGTAAAATGTAGAACCTACATCGCCCGGATCAACTATATTTTGAATAACGGCATTACGGCAGCAGCGTTGGTAAGCCATCTGGTAGCCACCGGCAAT
>CAMBRL010000120.1 GCA_945870105.1 Chitinophaga pinensis | reverse complement strand
TCTTCTGCTCTCCGACCGGACTCATACTCTTTTAACGCCTGTATGATTTGCGTTTCACTGTGTTTGCTTTTTTTCATCGTTTGACTGTTTTTAGTAAATGTATTATTTTTCTACTTTTAAACAGTCCGATTTTTAGGAGGGGTTACAGTGCCTTTTCTTTTGTTACTTTTCTTTGGGCAAGCAAAGAAAAGTAAAGCAACTACTGCTTAAAAAAAAATCCCCCCGCCCCAGGCGGAAGGATTTTTCTCCTCCAATAACCTATAACCAATTACTTCTTCCCAAACCTGCCCGGCAAATCACCGAAAAAATCTATCATCTTCCGCAGCACATCAAAGTACAAGGTAAACATCAGCAAAAGCGTCATGGCCCAAATCACCATCAGGTTAGCCCAAAACGTATCAATGTAAATACCAAAGAAAGGCTTTTGCGGAGCAAAAAACTGCGCCCTCAACACCGTTGAATGATGCGGGTCCACATAAATAGGGTCAATACGTTGTATCATTCGCCCCCCACGTTCGGTCATCTTATCAATATCATTCTTGTTGGTCACCAGCTCCATCAAACTCTCGTTGGTATATTCAATTTTCATGTTCACAAACTCAGCTTTCATTTCAGCTGTCTTGCTAAACTGTGTATTCAATTTATCTACCGCATTAAAAGCATCATTACTTTGTTTTTGATAATACCTCCTCAGCAAATCAAAATACGCCTGTGTCTGCAC
Organism: Chitinophaga pinensis; assembly: GCA_945870105.1. GTDB lineage: Bacteria > Bacteroidota > Bacteroidia > SXHM01 > SXHM01 > SXHM01. The sequence goes on along the minus strand of CAMBRL010000120.1, from coordinate 10,072 downwards.
GGCAATATTTTCGGTAAAATGTTTGTAATCCAAGCTGTCCAGTTTATTAAAAGGAACTCTAACACGAGTAAGTTTCAACTCATCACGAATCTCATCCTGCACTAATTTTAAATCCTTTTCAATGCTCGCTTTCTTTGAAGGGTCAGAAAGGTTAGAAGATGCGAAATCAATTTTTCCTTTCAGCTTTCCAATCCAGAAATTGTTTTTAAAATCTGCCTGACTTTTCTTTTTGTTCAGTTCAAAAAACTGCTTTTCATATTTATTGCTCTTAAACTGATTTACCGCCAATGCCTCATACGCCCAGCGCGAAGCCATCACCTCACCCGCCAGCGGCACCGTACTGTGCGAAGCAAAATTCGGATTCAGCTTATCAAACTTTACAATCACACCGCTCAACAACAACTGCGGAATAATCAAGAATGGAATCAAAATATAAATTGTAACAGCCGAATTAAAAGACGAAGAAATATTCAGCCCCAAAAGGTTGGCAAAACAAAACGTTGAAAACAAAATCACAAAATAATCCACATTCATTCCCCTGATTTCCAAAATCCAGTTGCCCAGCAGAATAAACGTTATCGCCTGCACAGCCGAAAGAAAAAACATAATCCCAACTTTTGAAACCAGATAACTCCAGCGGCTCAGATTTAAAAATGCCTCGCGTTTCAAAATCTTCTGGTCGCGGATAATCTCCTCGGCACTCACCGTCAAACCAATAAACAGCGCCACTACCACACACATAAACATGTAAGCCGGAATATTATCGTTGTGATAATACACATAGCTTGTTTCTTCGCTGCTCGAATATTTCACCAGATAGGCAAGAATAAACGCCAGCAAAGGCGCTTCCAGCAAATTAATCACCAGGTACTGCGTGTTCGAAAGCTTCGAAAGCACATCACGCTTTACAAAAACCTTAATCTGGCTCAGCAGCGAAGGCACTCTGTACGAAACCGGAATTTCTCCCTGATGCTTGGAAGTATCAACAGCCTCGGGCTTAAATTTAGTAGTGTATTTCTTGTTCCATTCTTTAGGCGTTATCTTTCTGTTCTCTGTAATCTGCCCGTATTCATCAACAACCTTAGTCTCTATGGTATTAAATATCTGCTCAGGATTTACGTTACCGCAACTTTCACATTCTACTTCATCACTGTTAACCTGTCCCGTCTCCGTTTTAAAATAACTAACCGCATCAATCGGGTTACCATGAAACAAGGGATAACCGCCCGTGTCCAGTATCAACAGCTTGTCAAACAATTTAAAAATATCACTCGAAGGCTGGTGAATAACCACAAAAACCAATTTGTTCTTCAGCGTCAGTTCCTTCAGCAAGTCCATGATATTTTCCGAGTCCCGTGACGAAAGCCCCGAAGTAGGTTCATCCACAAACAACACCGTTGGCTCGCGGATTAATTCCAGCGCAATATTCAAACGCTTGCGTTGTCCTCCGCTTATCTTCTTGTTCAGCGGACTGCCCACCTTCATCTGGCGTATCTCATACAGGCCAAGGCTTTTCAGCATCTCAATCACCATTTTGGTGATACGGAATTTACTGTATCCGTCAAAACACAATTGCGCGTTATAAAACAGATTTTGAAAAACCGTCAGGTCTTCCATCAGCAAATCGTCCTGCGAAATATATCCTATAACACCCTCCGCCCGTTTCTTGTCGCGGTGAATATCAATACCGTTAATAGTGACGCTTCCGCTCGTTGGCGGAATAGTGCCGTTCAGAATACTCAGAATAGTAGATTTCCCCGCACCGCTCGCTCCCATTATCCCAATCAGCTTCCCTGTCTCCTCCCGGAAAGAAATATCGTGTATGCCCGTCTTGCCGCCCGGAAATTTGTAGCAAACAGTGTTCACCGCAAACTCCAGCGTAGCCTCATCCGAATCTTTCATAAACTGGCCCACCACATCGCTGTAATAAACCGCAGGCATCTTTTTGCCCTTAATAGACGAACCCGAAGTAAAAATGTACGAACGCTTTTTCAAAACAGGCTGGCCGTTCAGCGTTAGTTCTTCCTCACCCAAGTAGCGCAGGAAATACATATTCACACTCGAAACCCGCATCACCCTCACCATTCCCGTCAAATTTTCCGACAGAATATGATGCACTTTTTCATTCCCGTTCTTTGTAGCAGAAATAATCAGAAAATCATTTGAATCAATTACCTCGCTTTCAGGATGCGTTACAAACCAAAGGCAACGCACAAACTCCTGGCTGTCTATATTAAACGTTTCCGAAACCGTGGAAACAAACTCCATTTCTTCGGGTGAACTTTTTTGTTCAGAGTTTACATATTCCACCAAACGCAACAGCACCACCATCTTCTGCTTCTGCGTTAATTCCGAATTTATCTGCGTGCAGATTTTCAGAACTTTTACAGAGTTTACAGAAGTCTTTTTCTTTTTACCGGTGTCTTCCTGTCCGGCTTTTCCACGATACTGTTCAATAAATGAATCGAAAACTTTCAGATACTCTTCAACCTTCTCACTGTTCAGTTGCTGGCGAAGGAAAAGCGCCACCACATCACGCCCGCGGCTGCCATCAGCCTGCGGATTGGTGATGAGCGCAAAAAGCTGCATCAATGCTTTTAATATCCTTTCACTCATGAGTTGGTATCTACAAAAAAGACATTACCGCTTTCGCAATAATGTCTTTTCCTTTTTTAGTATTTCGTATTTTACTTTTGCTTGAAACCAACTAATAACACAGCACAACCCGAAGTTCCGCCTGTTGAGTTAAGTTGCGCTTCAATAGTGCAATTCAATGTTGAATTCAATTTAAAATCCCAGTGTGGCGCATTTTTATGTTCGCTGTTGGTGAACAATAAATTACGTTCCTGATCGTAAATAGAAAAAATCAGATTTCCATCGCTGAAACCGCTGCAAGCTGCCAAGCGGTAGGTGCTTCCGCCAAAAAAGGTAGCGCTGAATTCAGCTACTTCCTGATTAACGAGCAATGCTCTGTAAGATTGTCCGTCAGAGATAAATTCCGCTGTTATATTCTTTCTGCAAACGCTGGCAATTGAATCGCACTGTGCATTTGCGGTAAAGAAACCTGACAAGGCTATAATAAATGTAAAGAGTGTCTTTTTCATACTAGGTTTTTATTTTTCGGGTTTATCCTACAATTGAATTTCTGATAGCAGCAATTTTATCGCTTATTGCTTTCAGGTGTTCTTTAGTAATGGTAACTTTTGAAGTGCTGTTGATAGTGGTAATTTTATTGGCCTCATCCGTTGTTGGTTTCACGTATTTGTATTCTACGGCAACAGCATCAAAGTCATAAGCCAGTTCATATAACTGATCTAAAAGAGCAGCTACTTCTTCCTGACCACGGTAAGGATTCAAAGCTTTAATTAAGTTATCCAGTGTATATTTTTGCTCACCCAGTCTTTCCATAACTCTTGCATTGCTGCTGCTCTGAGCAATGGTAGTAGTGAAATACAAGGTTTCAATCCATCCACCGGCAAGGATCAGAACACCAATATCTTTTTTATCATTGTCTTTCAAAAAAGCATCGGAAGCGCTGTAAGCATCGCCTACCATTGCCAGCATCGAATCTTTTTTACCAAGATTATTTTGAAAACGGTCAATGGTTTTAGCATCAAAAGCTCCAAGAATTCCCAATTCATCAGAAAGTTTACGAACTGCTTTCATGTAACCAAGTGCATCCTGACTGTTATCATAAAGCGTTACATAACCAACATCAGCACCATAAACGCCAACGTTCAGGGCTTTTTTGTATTTGGTAGTGTATTTCTCTGCATTTTTTGCAGTGTTAAGCATACCTTTGTTATACTTCGCCCCTGTTTCTTTAATCAACATAGAAGTTTGCACAGGCGAAGGAATGCTGAACAAAGTACCGCCAACACTCACTACCTGATTGGAAGTATCCGGTGGAGTTGGTCCATCTGGATTGGGTTTAGGGTCTCTTTCGCAGCTATCGCATCCCGCTAAAAAGAGAGAAGCAATTGCTGCCGACCACACTAGTGTTCTGAGGTTTGGAAAAGTTGAAGATACCATCATCGTTCAGGTTTTGTTTAAGGTTTTTAGCTGATTTTAATAAAAATCAATAGGCAAATATAACGCTAAAGCTATGCTAAGGTTACCATGTCAGGTATATTTTTTCGCAGAATTATTAACAAGTCTTTTCAAACCTGTTTTAAAGCCTCTTTCAATAACTGCTTTTTATCAATGGGAATCACTCCTGCTTTTTCGCAAACCAAACCACCTGCAAGGTTGGCCAATTCAGCCAGTGTTTTGCTATCAGTTTTTGCACCAAGACAGAGTGCAGCAACAGCAATTACTGTATCGCCTGCACCTGAAACGTCAATTACATTTCGCTTGTGTGCAGGCAAGTGATGTTTGCTTTTTTCGTCTGTTATAAAGACACCATTTTCTGAAAGTGTAAGCAATACCATTTGTGCATTTAGCTTTTTGCGCAAGCCATCAGCAGATTTTTCAACCTCTGCCCTACTCTTCGGATTAAGGTCTTTTATTTTCAAACCTTCTTTCAGTTCTTTCAGATTGGGTTTAAAAAGTGTAACACCTTTATAGGCAAGGAAATTTCTTTTCTTAGGGTCAACGGCAACGGGGATTTTTTTCTTAGCTGCAAGTTTTACCACTTCTTTAATTAGAGCACCTGTTATACACCCTTTGTCATAATCCTCAAAGACAATGACAGTGATTTTTTGCTTTTTAATAATGGAAGCGATCTTTTTAAACAACTTTTTTTCTTCCGAGGAAGAAATCTCCTTTGCCGTTTCTTCGTCAACACGCAACACATGGCTGTTATCACAAATGATGCGGGTCTTAATTGTTGTTGGCCGGTTTTTTATTGGCAACAAGCCTTCTGTTGTTAATTTATTTTTCTTAAAAAGCTTTTCTAAAGTCTTTGCATTTTCATCATCACCGGTAATGGCGCAAATAAAAGGCTTTGCTCCCAGCGACTGAATATTCAACGCCACATTTGCTGCACCGCCCAGGCGTTCTTCTTTTGCGATAACATTCACAACCGGAACGGGGGCCTCGGGCGACATGCGTTCAATCTTTCCTTTAATATAGGAATCAATCATTACATCACCGATAATGAGAACGGTTTGGGTTTGAAATGATTCGAATATAGATTTGATTTGATTTAAGAACAAGGTCTATTGATTTAAGAACAAGGATTAACGATTTTAGATTTTAGAAGTCCTGCAAATCCATATTCGATATTCAAAATTATTTAGCATCATTATTTTGAGCAGTGGTAATACTTTTTACAAAAATCGAAATCAACTCATTGTTTTCTTTCATAATAGCATTCATTTTTTCCTCTATCTTGAAAAGTTTAGATTTATATATGATTTTAAGACAAACAAAAGTTTCACGCAGTTCCTTAAGACTAATCTTCATTTTATGAATAAAATCTTTTCTCGACTCAGCACTCTGAGCCTCTCCATAATTTAATGCAGGTGAAGTTCCTGACCTGATTAACTGACCCGATAAGTGATTTCCGGCTCGTGTGTTTGGCATTGATTCAACTATCTCAATAATCAAAACTGAGAAATTCACTAACCTTTCTTCTAAATCAAATTTATTCATTAATGAAGAATTGTATAAAATTTCTAAAATCTAAAATCGTTAATCCTTGTTCGATATTCAAATAGGTTTTAAACAACTTACTGCTTCTTTAACTCTTTTAGCGGCTTCCTTCAATCTTTCATCTGAAGTTGCATAAGAGATACGGATGTAACCGGGCGCACCAAATGCCTCACCGGGAACCAGACCAACATGCGCTTTATTCAGCAACCACATACACAAATCATCTGCATTTTTAATTACGGTTTCGCCATCTGTGGTATTCAGCAACGCTGATATTTCCGGGAAAATATAAAAGGCACCATCGGGAACATTTAATTTAAATCCGGGAATTTCTTTCAGTAATGAAAGCATGAGGTCACGTCTCTGAAAAAACTTAACTCTCATTTCCTCCACAACAGTTGGTGGAGATTCTATGGCAGCAATTGCAGCCCGCTGAGAAATGGAACTTGTAGCGGATGTAAACTGCCCCTGCATTTTGTCGCAGGCTTTGGCAATATAAAGCGGGGCACCTATGTAACCTAGCCTCCAACCTGTCATGGCGTAAGCTTTTGAAACTCCGTTGATGGTTACAACCTGTTCTTTTATAAAATCAAATTGCGCTATGCTTTCGTGCTTGCCAATGAAATTGATGTGCTCATAAATCTCGTCCGAAACGATGATGATGTTAGGGTGCTTTGCAATAACTTTCGCAATTGCTTCCAATTCTTCTTTTAAGTAAAGTGAACCGGTTGGATTGGAAGGCGAACTGTAAATCAGCATCCGCGTTTTTGGAGTAATTGCCTTTTCAATCTGCTCGGCACTTACTTTAAAATCGGTTTCAATGGTGGAGGGAATTAAAACAGGAACACCTTCAGACAGTTTTATAATCTCTAAGTAACTTACCCAATACGGTGTTGGCACCAGCACCTCGTCACCGGGATTAATCAAGCTTAAGACTACATTGGCAATACTTTGTTTGGCTCCCGTGGAAACCACAATCTGTTCGGGTGTATAATCCAAACCATTTTGCTCTTTAAATTTTTTGGCAATTACTTTTCTCAAATCCAGATAACCGGCTACGGGCGGATAAAAAGAGTAGTTATCATCAATGGCTTTTTTAGCTGCAGTCTTTACAACATCGGGTGTATTAAAATCGGGTTCGCCCAATGCAAGCGATATAATGTCAATGCCTTTCTCGGCAAGCTCGCGGCTTTTGCGCGACATGGCAATGGTTTGCGATTCGGAAAGAGAATTTATGCGGTCAGATAGTTTATTCATACCGCACAAACGTACATGAAATTTGAATTACTGCAAAAAGCAGGTTTGGAAAGTTAACCGGAACTCAACAGGTTTTTAAAACTGCTATTGGTTGAAATTAATGTAACACTACTCCATCAAAAACAGAAATTCAATTATCTTTTATACCTGGCCCGTTAATGCGAGAATGCGCTGGTGACGCAATCTGATTGCGAAAAAGAACTGGGCCACTATGTAGCCCAGTTTATAAAAAGCCCGGCTGCCGATTTGTGAAATACCTATCATTTCCGCAAAGCTTTTTTGGTTCACCGTTGATAGAAATTGCTTCGATGGAGAAGCTCAGAGGCTCGCGCGAGAACCTTTTTGCTACTAAAGTGTAGCTAATAGGTGAACCGTTGCACCTATTAGGTTCAACGTTGATAGAAATTGCTTCGATGGTGAAGTTCCGAGCTACTCGCGAGTTCCTTTTTGCTACTAAAGTGTAGTTCAGAGGTGCAACGTTGCACCTTTTAGGTTCAACGTTGATAGAAATTGCTTCGATGGAGAAGCTCCGAGGTACTCGCGAGTAACTTCTTGCTACTAAATTGTAGCTCAGAGGTGCAACGTTGCAACTTTTAGGTTCAGCCGAGTAGCTCAGAGCTACAACGTTGAATGAATTTGCTACTAAATCGTAGTTCAGAAGTACATCATTGCACCTTTTTACTTCAACCGCGTAGCTTTTTGCTGTTAAATTGTAGCTCAGAGGTGCAACTCTGCATCTTTTAGGTTCACCGTTGATAGAAATTGCTTCGATGGAGAAGCTCCGAGGTACTCGCGCTTCTCATTCTTCTTTACTTTTTATAATCAGTAATTTGTTATTCCTAGCCATAGTGAGAAATCTGCTATTGAAAAGCAGAAAATCTTATCCCGAACTCAGGCTATTATACCTAAACTTCAACATCACCTCTAACAGCGCTTAAATTGTGCAAAAAGTAGGTTTGGAAACTTACAATATCGAAAAAATGTGTAAAAAAAATGTTATAGTATAATAAAGTTACACCTAAATTTTAGTTATCATTGCGCGTACTATTTAAGGTTAACCCATTAAATATAAATCAATAACATGAAAAAACACTTACTCCTTTGCCTTGCTCTTGCAGCAACAACGCTTAGCTCACAGGCACAAACAGCGGTAAGTTTAGCTGGTTCAGCACCCGATGCCTCAGCCATGTTTGATGTATCTGCAACTGATAAGGGAATGCTAATACCTCGTGTTGCTCTAACAAGCACAGGAGCATCAGCACCAATAACAAGCCCCTTAACCTCTCTTTTGGTTTATAACACAGCAGGGGTAGCTGATGTAACACCCGGATATTACTACTGGAACGGAACTACCTGGACACGCCTGCTCAACGGTGCCTCCAACCTATCCGGAGCTGGAACCACCAACTACCTTGCCCGCTGGACACCCAACGGAAGCACTTTGGGAATTGGTGTTGCGTATGACAACGGAACCAATGTTGGTATAGGAACAACAGGCCCTAATTTTAAAATGGATGTGCAGCAGGATATTACCATGAGCGGAGATATTAACCCGGGAACATCACAACTTTCAGTTGGTGGCACTTCAACCGTTGGCAAAAGAATGTTAATGGGTTATGACATTAATGGTAATGGTTTCGGTTTTATTAAAGCGGGCAATTATGGAGTATCATGGACTCCCCTTTCACTGCAACCTAATGGTGGCAATGTGGGTATTGGAAACACTGGCCCTGCTGTTAAACTGCATGTTTCAGGTAATGCTTTTTTTGACTTACCTGCCGGTGGTGCTGCACTTGAAAATAGCTTTACTATAAAAAAAACAGGGCAGGGACAAGTTAATTTTGGCTCTTATCCGGGCGCATGGACACCTGCGTTGCAAATTCAAAATAATGACAATACACGCTACGTTTGGATGTCACCGCTTGATAACGCTTCAGGTGGTCTTGCTAGAATTGTATCCGGAGGTAGTGACTTTGCAATTTATCCTCAAAACGTTTTGGCTTCCACTTTTTCATCCTCAGGAGACGTTACAACAGCACGGTATCATTTTGCGCAATACTTTAATTCTACAGACAACTCAGTTGCAAGTAATGTATCAGGCGTTATGATAAAAGAAGCAGGGAATGGAAATTATTTGAGAACCGGAACAGCTGCTGCTGTTTCATCCTTCTTAAACAGCACTATAGCACCAACCTATGCCAACCTTACCGGCATACCGACCAGAACAGCATGGAGTGGTATTCACCGTAACTTTGTGGCAGAGCAACTCTCCTGGAAAAATTATGGAAACAGTCATACCATTTTTGATGCATCTCAAGGTACTTCCCCTGATGGTGGTGCGGTTAATAATACGAATGCACAAGTAGCCTGGTCTGCCACCTACCCTACTTTAATGGGTTGGAATGGTGCAAGTACTTATGGTTTAAGGGTTGATATGGCTCGCTATGCTGAATCAGCAGGCTCTGCACCTGGTGATAATCTTGGTAACCACTCAGCTACTACCACACTTGCCATGAACGCTAATAGAATCTCAAATGCCAGGGGTATGGAGATTTATACCGGTGACGGTTCTGGATGGGGGGATAATGCTTATGCCATTTTCAGAGAAGATGGTGCATGGACGTTTCCTTACCCCGATTTAAGAATTGCCTATCATACCGGTATTAAATTAGGTGCCAATTCAAGTTATAACGGTATCCGCTTTTACAACGATTATAACATGGCTACCCAAACAATGTCCGTTGGTGATGGCGATAATAATGTAAGAATTTATTATGATTTACGAGTTCCGTTTATTTATGATTTGAATGATTACGGTTATTATATGGATCCAAACTCTTACTCTAATATGTATATGGTAAACCGCCAACGAGGGTTTAATTCTACTGAGTATGACTATAACAACACAGCGTATTACATGGACTTGAATAACACTTCGAACGTATATGCATTATACAGGTACTATGGTTTCAATGGGCGAGAGTATGATGGAAATAATGGTGGATATTATGTTGACCCAGATGGGTATACTAATTTGTGGCAGTTACAGACAAACAATATAACTTATACTTCATACTCGGGCGATCAAACCTATGTTGGTTGGGGTTGGGCATATAATTATGGATACTATTGTACGTATAGTTGTGGTTGGTGGAATTATTCATCCTGCGGTACAACATGCTATGATTACTATAATAAAATGCAGGTAAATGGCAGAGCT
>CAMBRL010000119.1 GCA_945870105.1 Chitinophaga pinensis | reverse complement strand
ATATTCGGATTTGACATGTGTTAAGAATTTGCAGTTAAACAATATGCTGCAACTACTCCGGCTGCAGCCTGCCGTTTTTTGCCGGAGACTGTTTTTAAACCTTTCGCAAATGCAATCTGCACGAACAACGAAAGGTATCTCCGCCTGTTCTCTGTAATTAATTTGTTTCTCTTTTCCATAAACTCCTTGTTTATACTACTGATAACGCAAGGAATTTTAGTTTAGTATGTGCCAGCAATAAAATATTTTCAGGAACTTTCCACCCAGCGCGATAACCTGCAACAGGTTGTCGATATTTTGCGGCCGAAATAAAAACTTCATACCTCAGAGGTTGATACCCCCTTAAATTTTGCTGATTTATATCAGTTGCTAGTTGCTTGAGAACTTACGGATAAAGAAGCATGTGCTTATTGCCCTATAACACTAAATAGTGGACTATAACACCTATTTGACTGTGTAATTATCTGTATTGAGCACTATGCCTATGAGGCATAGTGCTGTTTGGAACATTAATTATCGCGGAATTATTGTATAATAAGATTAGCTATTTTACCTATCTTTACTTTATTACAGAAATAAAACAAACAAAAATGAAACGTTTACTACTCAGTTTTTTGGCAAGTACATTAATCTCTTTCAGCGCATTGGCGCAAGGCACAGATGGTGTATTAATAGATCCCAACAATGCAACCACCCGCGATGCATCTGCTGTATTTCAGGCACAAAGCACCAGTCAGGGCGTTTTAGTTCCGCGCATGACAGCCGCACAACGCGGGGCAATAACTGTTGATGCTACACGCAACGGGTTAATGGTTTACCAAGCCGATGCCCCTGCCGGATTTTATTATTACACCGGTGCAGCATGGGTAATGATAGCCAACTCAAGCGGCAACCTGGCCGATTTAACCAACAGCACCGGCATAGCCGCATTTACATATGACGGCAGTGCAGCAGCAACAATAGCATTTGATTATACTTCAACATTAAGTTCAACGCTGGCTGCTAATAATGCAGTTTTTGGAACTACAGGAATAATTTTTGAAGGAACCACGCCAAATGCCAGCCAGGGTTTGCTCACACCCGCTGACCCTTCGGCCGACCGCACCTGGACACTGCCCGATGCATCGGGGACTATTGCCCTCACCTCGCAAATACCAACAGGAGCAGCGCTTACTAAAGTAGACGATACCAACGTAACCCTTACCCTTGGTGGCTCACCCGCTACATCGTTGATTAATGCGGCATCTGTTACAGCAGGTTGGACAGGTCAGCTAAGTGTACCCAGAGGTGGAACAGGAGCAGCAACATTTACTACCAACGGAGTTTTGTATGGCAACACAGCCGGTGCCCTGCAAGTTACAGCGCAGGGAGCTGCAGGTACCGTTTTACACGGTAACGGTGGCGTGCCAACATTCAGCCCCATTGTATCTGCTGATATTACTGATGGAACTATTACCAGTGCTGATATAGCTGACGGAACTATTGTTAGTGCAGACATTGCTGACGGAACTATTGTAAGTGCTGATGTTTTTGATGGAACTATTGTCAGCTCTGATATTGCAGATGGAACAGTTACAGGAACTGATATTCTGGATGGCTCTGTGGGAACAGCTGATGTGGCAGGACTGGATGTAGGTGATATTACCACAGGTGTGTTACCCATAGCAAGAGGCGGAACTAATTCAGGAACTGCACTTACTGCATCCGCTATAATGACTTCAAATGGGTCTGCAATTGTACAAGGACCATTAGGAACAACAACAACAGTACTTCATGGCAATGCAGCAGGAGCTCCTACATACGGCCCTATTGTATCGGCTGATATTACTGACGGAACTATAGCAACAGTTGATATTGCCGCTAACGCAGTTACCGTTGCAAAATTGCCAAGCGGTGCATCAGGTACAACTTTTCTCAGAGGTGATGGCACGTGGGTTGTACCTACTAACTCAGGAGGTACAGTTACCAGTGTTAGCGGTTCGGGCGGAACAACAGGATTAACTCTTACGGGAGGACCTATTACATCTTCAGGAACACTTACTTTAGGAGGCACACTTGCTGTAGCTAACGGAGGAACAGGTTCTACTACCCAAAACTGGGTTGATTTAACAACTGCCCAAACAGCGGCAGGAATTAAAACCTGGTCAAACAATGCTATTTTTAATGCAAATGTTGGAATAGGCTCAGCAACCCCGGCTTATAAATTAGATGTGGTAGGCGATACAAAAACTTCCGGCAAATTTTTCGGACATCTGAATGTGGATGATACCCGAGCTGCAAATACAGCCCCAACTGGATATAATAATGAGGTAGCGTTTGACTTCAAACAAATTTCAGTGCTGAACTCAGCACCCGGTTCGGGAACATATGGAGGTTTAATAACCATGGCGCCATGGGGCGATAACAGCGGTGATGCCAGCCATCAGCTTTTGTTTAATGAAGGCGGTATTTACTGGCGCCAGGGCCAACCAGATGCTGCCGCATGGGATGCATGGTCGCAGGTATTAACCACCAGTGCAGGGGGGGCAGGTACAGCCAATTATCTTGCTCGCTGGATAACACCAAACTCACTTGGAATAGGAGCAACATATGATAATGGAACCAATGTAGGTATAGGTACAACCACCCCCGGATATAAATTTGATGTAAATGGAGGCATACGCGCCATTGATTATGGAGGAGCTGGTACGGTAAACGTAATGGTGGGAGATGATACCTATTTAACAGATGTTGACCAGGCACATACCATGGCGCTTTACAGTACAAGCAATAATGCTGTAGGGCAGCTGCAACTTGGAAGCAATACTGCCACTTATTTATACGGGGCTTCCGGAAATATAGGTATTGGAAATACAGGTCCGGCAGAAAAATTAGATGTAACCGGCAATATTAAAGCAACCGGTGTAGTTTATTGGGGTAATGGTTTAGTTAGAACCGAAACGCGCGATAATGCAGGCTTACGTGGTGATGCAGGAGCAAGAAGCGGTTTTTTTGAAACATCAACACCTACAAATTATTATTCTGGAGCATCTAGCTTTCAGCATTTAATTGATGTGCGCCACAGCAATAACGGGAACAATTATGCTATGCAATTAGCAGGCAGTTTCTTTGACCAAAAATTATATTTCAGAAAAACAAATGATAACGCAGCTACAGCCTGGAGTGAGGTAGCACTTGGAGGAGCTAATGGTCCTAATTCTGCATGGAGTTTAAGTGGAACATTGGTTTCCAGCCGTGATGACCTTGGAACCACAAATTTTAATGCTAATAATGATGATGATATTAGCTATACCCGCAACCTTGGTTTTAGCGTTACCATTGATGGAACCAGCTACAGTCAGGTATCTGTAAGTACTAACGGATTAATAGTTTTTGGCGGCACAGGCGCTACAGCGTGCTGTTCTCAAACATGGCCACTTACTATAAGCAGTGCGCCTATGGTTGCATTTTATTATCACGATATGAAGGATTACGGCCTAGGTGAGTTTATGAGAGATTATACCGTTGGTACAGCACCCGGCCGCACATGGATTTTAAGATATGTAATGCGCGAATACAGTGGTACTGTAAGCACACTTGAGTGCATGGTAATGATACACGAAACATCGGGGTTAATTAATGTAAAATATTTTGGAGCAAATCCCACATTAAACGGACAGGCGAATGTTGTTTCAAATACTGTAATTGGTTTTCAGGGAGCAGGAGGCGCTTCTGCTAAGTATTACCCTATTACCTATAATGGAAAGATAATGGACGACAATGCACAAACCGATAGCTGGAGTATAAGTCCTGTAAGGTAATAAAGACCTCTGATGCGGTTGCTTTTTACTTTTTTTCTCTTCTTGCCTTTTTTTCTCCCGGCTATTGGTCAACCAGCCACGATTACTGTTGATGGAAAAAAAATTGACGATAACCTGATACAATCTATAAAACAACTTCAACCTGATTTCGGCCTTGGCGGAGATTCAGCTAATATAATAGCCAATATTCAGAAGTCTTATACAACCCGTAAATATATAGCAGACCTCGCTCGTACTAAAGGAATAGACACAATAGCGGAGTTGTCAATTAAATTATCAGTTGCAAAACAAGTGCTGGAAGAAAGAATGATAGCTGAATACTATTCTGATTTAGTATCTAAAAACATGAAGTTTAGTGACGCAGAAGCCAGAAAGTATTATGAAGAGGACATAGATCGTTATACCACCCCCGGAACATGCGATTTAATTTATATTGAAACAAGTGATACCTCCAAAAACACAATGACTGAATTAAGAAAAACAGCAATAGAAAATGCTGCTCTGCCAAAACAAGATAGAATGAGTTTGAAAAAGTACAATGATATATACCTGATGAAGAACTATTTAATGTACAGTAATAACAAAGAATATCCTTTTACTAATCAAATATTTAGTGCAAAACCAAAATCATGGGTTGGTCCCTTGTTCTCAAAAGACATAAACCGCTACGTTTATTTTTTAATAATAGAAAAGCAAGAGCCAAAAATTACACCTTACGAAGAAGTTAAAGACGTATATATTCAAAACCTACAAATGATGAAGTATAATGAGTTATATCAACAGTGGAGTGAAGATGCTTTGAAGAAATATCCAATTAAAATTAATTAAAGGATTTATTCCTCCTTCCTGAACAGCAACACCGGCAAGTGGTTATGCATGCTTACCTTTTCGGCAAGAGCCATGTCCCAAAGGGTTTGTAACAGGTTGCCGGGGTGTTTATAGAATGCCAACAGGTCGGGGTATTCGCATTTTACAAATTCATCAATGCCTTCTATTATTCCTGTACTTGTAAAAGGTGTAAATTTTATTTTCGGGTAGAGGTTGCGGGTTATCATTTGCAGATTGCGCTGCTCTTCATCAAAGGTCTGGTCTTCCAGTTCTTCTGGTACTATGTGCAGGATGTGAATGAGCGCATCAAAGCGTTTTGCAAAACGGATGATGCCTTTCAGTTCTTCGTTTATATTAGTAAGGTCTGATGCGTAAATAATTTTCCTGGGCATGTTACTGCGATGCGCTTCGGGTACCACTATCAGCGGTGTTTCAATATTTCCCATCAATGCTGAAATGGTTTTACCAAATACGTTTTCGGGGTTATTCAATTTGCCGTGGCGGCCCAGAATTACAATATCGGCACGGGTTTCTAATGCGCAGAGTTTTATTTCTTCTGCGGTTACTCCGGTGGCGGTCAGCGTTTCAAACGTTTGGTCGGTTGAGAGTGTGGCAATAAACTCATCAAACTGTTTTTTCTCGGCTTCCTCGGTTTCGGGCTTGGCGCAATGGAAGAGTATAAAGGTATTGCCCTCCTGCGGAAAAAGTTCGAGCGCGTAGTAAACCGCAACTCTGGAATTGGACGAAAAATCAACGGGTAGAAGTATCCTCATGTATTTATAGAAAATTTAAAATAGCAAACAGAATATAGAAAATTGACGCACCGCTTTCTATTTTCTATTTCATATATTCTATTTGCTATTTTCTATGCTATGCCAGCACCTGTGTAACCACATTTCCCTGGTATTTCCCTGCTTTTAAATTTACCCGCACTTTAGAAAAAGTCTCGATGGTGTATTTCACATCTTCCATAGTATGCACTGCAGTTGGTATCAGGCGCAACAAAATAATTCCTTTTGGCACAACAGGGTAAACCACCATTGAGCAGAAAATATCATAGTTCTCGCGCAGGTCAAGAATAAGGTTGGTTGCTTCGGGAATAGTACCGTTGAGGTAAACAGGGGTTACACAACTTTGGGTGTTACCTATTTCAAAGCCGGCTTCTTTTAATCCGCCTTGCAGGGCGTTTACTATTTGCCATAATTTGGTTTGCAACTCGGGCTGACCGCGCAACAACTCTAAACGTTTCAATGCACCAACTACCAGCGGCATTGGCATAGCTTTCGCAAAAATCTGTGAGCGCATGTTGTAGCGCAGGAATTCAGCAACGTCTGCAGTGGTTGCTATAAACCCTCCTATGCTTGCCATTGCCTTGGCAAACGTTCCAAAATAAATATCAATGCCATCCTGCACGCCTTGCTCTTCTCCTGTACCTGCTCCGGTTTTGCCTTGTGTGCCAAAGCCATGCGCATCGTCAACAAACAAACGGAAGGTGAATTTCTTTTTCAACTCAACAATTTCTTTCAGTTTACCCTGATCGCCACTCATGCCGAATACGCCTTCCGTGATTGCCAAAATTCCTCCGCCTGTTTCGGCTACCATTTTAGTGGCGCGTTCTAATTGTTTTTCAAGGTTCTCAATATTGTTGTGCGGATAAACAAAGCGTTTACCCATGTGCAGGCGAACACCGTCTAATATGCAGGCATGTGATTCTGAATCGTAAACAATCACATCGTGGCGGTCAACCAGCGCATCAATAGCGGATACCATTCCCTGATAACCGAAATTCACAAGCACTGAATCTTCTTTGCTTTCAAATTGGGCGAGCTCTTTTTCTAATTGCTCGTGCAAATCGCTGTTGCCGCTCATCATGCGGGCACCCATGGGCAGGGCCATGCCGTATTTTGCTGCTGCATCGGCATCTGCTTTGCGCACTTCGGGGTGGTTGGCAAGTCCGAGGTAATTATTAAGGCTCCACACCAAACGCTCTTTGCCGCGGAATATCATTTTGTTACTGATGTCGCCTTCCAGCTTTGGGAAGGTGAAGTAGCCGTGGGCTGTTTTGGCATGCTCGCCAAGGGGACCGCGGTTGGCGGCTATTTTTTCAAAAATGTCTTTCATGTGTTATGATTTGTTTGTGCAAAAGTAGAAAAAGATAGAACGCAGATTTTTATGATGATTAAGATTTAATAAGATTTTATCAGCGTATATCATAAAGATCATAATAATCTGCGTTCTATCACGCGTTTGCCACTTTCACAAATTCCCCTATTTTTGCAACCCCAATAAATAAAACTATGGCAAAATCATCAGATATTAAAACAGGCAGCGTATTACGTTACAACAACGAGCTGTGCTCAGTAACCGAGGTGCAGCACCGCACCCCCGGCAACCTGCGTGCGTTCTATCAGGTACGCATGAAAAACATACGTTCCGGTAAATCATTAGAGCACCGTTTTCGTGCAGATGAAACTGTAGAAATAGCACGTGTAGAGTATAACAACTACCAGTTCATATATCCTGAAGGCGAACATATTGTAGTAATGCACCCTGAAACTTTTGAGCAAATTCACCTGCCCATTTCTCTGCTTGCTGATAAAGTTAAATTTCTGAAAGAAGGCATGGATATAAAAGTAGGTTTCGAGAACGATGAACCTCTTGTAGCCGAAGCCCCAACCTTTGTTGAGTTGGAAGTTACCTACACCGAGCCGGGTGTTAAAGGAGATACAGCCACCAATACTCTTAAAGTAGGCAAACTGGAAACAGGAGCGGAAATAAATATCCCGTTGTTCGTTAACCAAGGCGAAAAAATAAGAATAGATACCCGCACCGAATCGTACGTAGAAAGAGTGAAATAGGCTGTCACCCTGAGCGTAGTCGAAGGGACATAATTATTCTATAATTTGAAACTTTCCCCCTCAAAAACATTATCCGAGATTGCATCACTTCTCGGTGCTGATTTTGAGGGCAATCCCGATTTCCCCGTTACCGGCATTAACGAAATTCACAAAGTAGAATCAGGAGATCTTACATTTGTTGACCATCCCAAGTATTACGACAAGGCGCTTAGCTCATCTGCTACAACAATCATCATCAATAAGAAAGTAGCTTGCCCTGAAGGTAAAGCACTTATCTTTTCAGAAAATCCATTTCACGATTATAACAAGCTAACACTATATTTTCGTCCTTTTGAAAAAGCAACCGCACCCGTAAGTGCAAACGCAAGAGTAGGAGAGGGCACCGTTCTGCAACCCGGAGTATTTGTGGGCAACCATGTCATCATCGGCAACAATTGCATCATCCACGCCAACGTTAGCATCTACGACCATTGCGTGATTGGTGATAACGTTATCATTCATTCAGGCACCGTCATTGGCTCCGATGCTTTTTATATGAAGAAAGAAAACGGCAGTTATCAGAAATGGAACTCATGCGGCCGCGTTGTCATCCATAACAATGTAGAGATAGGTGCTAATTGTACCATCGACCGCGGTGTTTCGGGCGATACCATAATTGGCGAAGGCACAAAAATGGATAACCTTATTCAAATCGGTCATGATACTGTGATTGGAAAGAATTGCCTCTTTGCTTCTCAGGTTGGTATTGCAGGAGTTGTAATTGTGGAAGACGAAGTAATCCTCTGGGGACAAGTTGGCGTGCAAAAAGATTTAACCATCGGGAAGGGTGCTGTAGTTCTTGGGCAATCAGGTCTTGCAAAATCCATTGCAGGCAATAAAATCTGGTTCGGTTCACCAGTTCGTGAAGCACGTGAAAAAATGAAAGAACTTGCACTGATAAAACAGCTTCCATCCATTCTGGAAAAGTTGAAACGATAGCTCGTCATTGCGAGGGTTTTTCACCCGAAGCAATCTGAAAAAACAATAAGATTGCTTCGCTATCGCTTGCAATGACGGTTTTAGTCTTCGTTTAATTCGTCTGAATCGCTTGTAAACATTACTTTGTCTAAAACTTTGACACAGGTTATCTGTTTGGGTTAAATTCGTGCTATAGTTTTGTAAACACAACATGCAAATGACTGAGCTTACCAAAAATAAAAACGAGAAAGTAATTCTGGATACCCTCCGGATTGCAAATTCAGCGCTCAAGCTGAAAAATCTCAAGCTCAATTCGCTGCTCGAAATCACCAACGCCATCAATAATAATTTTTCAAAAGAACAGCTTTTAAAAATCTTTGAATTTGTATTGCGCAGCCAGTTAAACATTGGCAGAATGGCATTTTATACCTGCGATGAAGAATGGCGATGTTCCCTGCGCTATGGTTTAGATATGCGATTTGAGGAAGACGAAGCAGCAAATCAGATTTTATTTTTTAAGGAAGTAACAGAGTTCACAGAAGAAAGACATCCCTGCTTTGATAAGTTTGAAGTTGTTATTCCTGTTTTTCATAAATCAAAACCCTTAGCGTTTTTGTTGTTGGGCGATATCCGCGAAGATTTAATTGACAATACCCAAACGCGTCACATCCCTTTTATACAAACGCTGGCAAACATTATTACGGTTGCCATTGAAAATAAAAAGCTTGCAAAAGACAACCTGCGTCAGGCAGCTGTGAGAAAAGAATTAGAACTGGCATCAGAGATGCAGGCTATGCTTTTCCCTAACGCATTGCCCAAAGACGATAAGATTGAAATTGCTGCTTTCTACCAACCACATCAGGAAATTGGTGGCGACTATTACGATTTTGTAAAACTGAATGATAATGAAGTGGCACTTTGCATGGCCGATGTATCAGGCAAAGGAGTTTCAGCTGCACTGCTGATGGCAAACTTTCAGGCAAATATCCGCGCTTTGTTTTATCACAGTTCTTCGCTTCCTGAAATTATTACAGAACTTAACAAACGCGTAAACGCAAGCGCAAAAGGCGAGAAGTTTATAACGCTTTTTGTAGCAAAATACAATTTCATTACCCGCGTAATGACCTATATTAACGCGGGTCAAAATCCACCGTTATTTTTGTATGACAACACCGTGAGTCAGCTTTCCGTTGGTTGTCCTGGCTTGGGAATGCTGGAAGAAATACGCTCTATCAAAGAAGGAATTATCAATGTTCCTGCTGGTGCAGCGCTTATCTGTTATACCGATGGCGTAACGGAACTTGAAAACGAAGAGAGTAAAGAGTTTGGTTTGAGTAAGCTTGAATTAATTCTAGTTGAGAAACAAAATGCAAGCATGAAAGAACTCAATGATTATGTTGTTGCAAAACTAAAAAAACATAAAGGCAGCAGAGGATATGTAGATGATATTGCGCTGCTCAGTTGCAGGTTCCTGTAATTTTAAAACTCGTACCCAACTCCCCATTCCGCAAAATCAGCTTTGAAGTAATGTGTTTTTAAAGCTACACCAACCAGCCAGTTTTTTGCTATCCGGTAACGCACACCTTGTCGTGCATAGATGTAGCCATCCTCTTTCCAGCGAGTGTATATATAGCCGCCCACATCAAAGAATAAAGAGAACTCTGACAGTTTAAGTTCATAGTGAAAATGCAGACCAGGACGCACCACAGCAAACATTCCAATGTAATCCTGATTAGCTCCTTTTAATTTTTTTTCCAGAGAAGCATCATAAAATATATCAAGACCAACTCCAATTCTGCTTTTTCTGCTCACAGGTTTTATTGCTTCTGCATTCAATGATCCTATTCCGTATTTAACACCGCCTGCCGGAGAAACTTCTTTTAATCCCCCGGATAATAAAATACTGTAATGCCATTTTCGGTCGCGTGCTGGAGCAATGCTGTCTTTCTTATATATCTCTTTGCCATCGCTTAAATGCCAGGTAGCGCCAAGTTGAATTGTTGGAACATTAATGCCAAGATTAGGTGCAGTAAATGAAGCGTTGGAGAAGTGCATAAACGCTACTGCTCCATCAATAGAAAAGTTGCGGTGAACCTTCCATTTAAAGCCGTATGTAAAATTTATAAACACATTAATATGCGAACCGATAGCATTGTTTTTATTGTTTTCAATGCGGTCAAAAACTTTGGATATATAGCCGGCACCGGCACCAATTTTAAAATAGCGCATAAACTTGCGTTGTTTGTTTTGCATAAAACTGATATGAGGATAAAATGCAAATGCACTGCCTAACTGCTCGTCATTTTTAAGATTTATATAAATAAGCGAATAGCCTATAACCGGATAACGGAAGTGTTGCTGCCAGTATTTATCACCGAAAGTTTGCTTTGAAATAGTTAATTCATAAGCAGGTGTGTGTCCGCGCACCAGATGTCCCATGTTATGACGGTGACTGAGAATAAAGCCGTATTGAATACTTGCGCCAATTCCCCATCCATTGGATTTTGATTGTGAGAAAGAAGAGAATGGATTTAAAAATAAACCGCAGAGAACGCAGAGAAGGCGCAGAGAACACAGAGATTTAATCGACTGCCAACTGCCAACAGTCCACTGCTTACTTTTCATTTTCTAATTCTTCAAAA
>CAMBRL010000118.1 GCA_945870105.1 Chitinophaga pinensis | reverse complement strand
GGCACTGCCGACACCAAAATCATTTCCTACACTACTATAGTAATGGCCGTGGCAAACATCATCCTTAACTATTGTCTTGTCTTTGGCAATTTCGGCTTCCCCGAAATGGGAATTGCAGGCTCTGCACTTTCATCCACCATTTCCGAAGCACTGGCAACTGTTTACATGGTACTCTATACCATCTATAATAAGAAGGTGGAAAAGTTTAACCTGCTCAACCTGTCCCCTCCCGATTTCAATAAGTTCATGGAAATATTCCGCCTTGGCGCACCGATTATGATTCAGATGTGCGCATCCGTCACCTCCTGGTTCATCTTCTTCCTCATCATCGAAAAAATGGGTCAGCGCGAATTAGCCGTTTCCAACATCACCCGCAATGTATATATGATACTCATGGTTCCTCTGCTTGGATTTGGTTCAGCAACAAACACCCTTGTCAGTAATATAATAGGACAAGGAAAAAAGCACGAAGTAATTCCCCTCATCAAACGCATCATTGTTTTAAGTCTTGTCTTGTCGGTGATTGTTGTTGGCATCAATGCCATCTTTCCCTACATGACCATCTATCTCTTTACCAACATGCCCGATGTTGCGCAGAAGTCCGTAATACTTACCTATGTAATCTCCGGTTCATTGCTCATGTTCTCCGTTGCATACATGTTGCTCTCAGGCGTATCAGGTACAGGCAATACATTAATAACGCTTATCATTGAAATATTCACCGTCCTGTTCTACCTCATAGCAACCTATTACCTTGCCGTTGAATGGAAAATGTCACTCGCTGTTGTTTGGGGCGTTGAATACATTTATTTTGCACTCATAGGAGTCATGTCATTTTTGTATTTAAAATACGGAGGATGGAGAAAATAAGAATAGTGTTTATGGGCACACCCGATTTTGCAGTAGCATCATTAGATGCCATCGTTAAAGCAGGCTATCATGTTGCAGCTGTTGTTACCGTTCCCGATAAACCCGCAGGGCGCGGACAAAGGCTTTCTGTTTCTGCAGTAAAGGAATATGCACTCGCCCACAACCTCAATATCCTTCAACCCGAAAAACTGAAAGACGAAAATTTTCTCTCTGCGCTGAAAGAATTAAATGCCGATGTATTTGTTGTCGTTGCCTTCCGCATGTTACCCGAAGTAGTTTGGAGTATGCCACCTAAAGGAACATTTAATCTGCACGGTTCATTATTGCCGCAGTATCGCGGTGCCGCACCCATCAACCGTGCCGTAATGAACGGAGAAAAAGAAACAGGTGTAACCACCTTCTTCATTGAAAAAGAAATTGACACCGGTAAAATTATCTTCAGCGAAAAAACGCAAATAGATGAAAACGAAACCGCAGGCGAAATCCACGACCGCCTGATGATAATAGGAGGGGAGTTGGTTGTAAAAACACTACACGCAATTGAAACCAACAATTACAAACAAACCGAGCAGCATGAATTTGTAAAAGAAGGTATGCTTTTAAATGCTGCACCTAAAATATTTAAAGACGATTGCCGGATAGATTGGAACAAGCTTGTCAATGAAGTTCACAATCACATTCGCGGATTAAGTCCTTATCCTACTGCATTCACAGACTTTGTTTCTCCTGCAGGTGAAAAGTATTCAGTAAAGCTCTTCCGCTGCGAGAAAATTCTGAAAGAACATTCGCTTGAAAGCGGAACTATAAGCAGTGATAATCGTGACTATATATATATAGCAGCAAATGGTGGTTTTATTTCTGTGAAAGAATTACAACTTTCAGGAAAGAAAAAACTTCCCCTAAAAGATTTCCTGCTTGGCTTTAAAATAGAGGGAAACTGGATTGCGGGTTGAATTATTTACTGATATAATCAGCGTTTCAACTTATATTATCTCTGCTTTACCCCTGTTTATAGGCATTTCAGAGTGTGGTTATTAACAAAAAGTGCGATTTATCAACAAAAGACACACTTTCTTTACTTAAAACTTGCATGGATAGGGTATTCCGACACATATTTGTTCCCGAAAACATTTGTTAATTATTAATCCATTAAAACCAAAAAAAAATGAACAAAGCAGAATTAGTTGACGCAATCGCAGCAAGTGCAAAAATTTCAAAAGCTGATGCAAAAAAAGCATTGGACGCTTTTGTATCAAGCACCACAGCCGCTCTGAAAAAAGGCACTAGAGTTGCCTTAGTAGGTTTCGGATCTTTTTCAGTTTCTAGCAGAGCTGCAAGAACTGGCCGCAATCCACAAACAGGAAAAGCTATTAAAATCGCAGCTAAAAAAGTTGTGAAATTTAAAGCTGGTGCTGAACTTGCTGGTAAAGTGAACAAAAAGTAATTCACCTTACATCAAACAAAAAAGTCCTGCACATCCTGTGTGGGACTTTTTGTTTACAGGAATTTGTCTTTTACCATTGATGCGCATCACCATCCATCCACTTACCCTGAATGCGCAACGTTTGTTCCACCACATCACGCACACAACCTTGTCCGCCTGCAATGTGTGAAATGTAAACGGAGATTTCTTTTATCTCAGTTGCCGCATTGGAAGGACAAACCGGTACACCCACTTTTTTCATTACTGAATAATCAGGAATATCATCTCCCATATAAAGTATGGTAGTAGGGTCAATATTGTTTTCGGTTATATAGTCGTTATAGGTTTCCACTTTGTCTGCAACACCCAGAAAAACATCTGTTGCTCCTAAACCTTTTAATCGTGTTTTCACTGCTTCAGAGCGACCACCCGAAATTATAACAATCCTGTATCCTTTTTTTGCTGCGAGTTGAACAGCATAACCATCCTTAATGTTCATGCGCCTTACAGGTTGTCCGTTTTCAAAAAGAAAAATAGAACCGTCTGTAAAAACACCATCCACATCAAACATGAAGGTGCTTACATTTTTTAGCAATTGTTTAAAATTAGCCGACATAATTATCGTTTATAGTTCTTAATGCTCTCGCTCAATTTTTTATAAAGTTTCGCAAGTTCAGGCTTTGCCGCAAGGTAATTCAAGTGCTGCTGCATAATTTTTTCATCACCGCGAATGGCAGGTCCTGTCTGCAATTGCGAAGGATTTTTGTCTATCACCTGCAAAGCAGTTTCTTTTATCAGTGGTCGTAAAATATCGAGTGAGAGATTTTTATCAGCCAGGATACTCTCAGCAATTGCATAAAAATGATTAGTGAAGTTGCAGGCAAAGACAGCAGCTACATGCAGCACTTTTCTGTTCTCAGAGTTTACAAAATGAATATTGTTTGAAATACTTTTTGCCAGTTCTGATAAAGAATTTGCAGTTGTTTCATTGTTTCCTTCAATGCAAAAAGGAACTTCGCGTATCTCCAGTTCTTTCTCTTTGTGAAAAGTTTGCAATGGATAAAACACACCAAAATTCTGTGCATGATTTTCAAATACATTCATCTCCACACTTCCTGAAGTATGAGCTACTATTGCATTGCTCGCATTCAACTTTGAAGCAATCTTAGCAATTGCCTCATCCTTTACAGCTACAATAATAAAATCTGTTTCAGCAGGAATGTAAGTATAATCTGATGAATACGAGCTGCGTGTTTTTTCTGCTATCTGTGCTGCATTATTTTCATTCCTGCTGATGACAGAAAGAATACGATGACCTGCTTTTAAAAAAGCAATGGCAAGATGCGTTGCCACATTTCCCGAACCAATGATGACAATATTTTTTCTGTCCATCAAAGCGTTGCTATTAATTGTTTTGTTTCAGTCTGTGGCGGATAGCCAGTATCGTTCCGATAACCATAATAAGACAACCAGCCCATAAGATGTTTATGCCTGGAAATACAATGGCTTTCAGAATTATGAATTCTTTAAGGTTTGAGTTCTTCTCATAAACCTCCAGTTCAACTTTTCCGCTTTCGGGAATTAGTTTGGTGATGATGAATTTCAAACCAAGCTCAGCTATTTCATCTGCAAACGGAACAGCATAAACACTCTGAATACTATACACAGGGCGTGCGGTGAACGAATTGTTCTTTATATCAACCACGCGCATTTGAGCAGCAACTGCAATGTCTTTCTCGCCCAGATTGTATTTTGTCTTGTCCACATTCTTATCTAATCCTTCAAAAATTATGATGCTGTTGCTTCCGAAAACAGTATCTCCAGGTGCAAGTGTTACGGTTCTTGCTTTTTTAAATTCTTCCGGCTTCTTTTCTTTCTCTTCGTCAAGTTCAGCATAGGTAACATGCGTGTAAATATCTTTGCCTAAATAATGTTTGGTGGCAGGTTCAGCAACATTTCCCATGCGCGGATTAATTTGCACACGCGGGTTTAACGTGAAATCTTTAACATATTTTCCATTTTCATCTTTGGAGAAATAATCAATTTCATAAAAAATATTTACGCCTTCTTTTTTCTTTCCGTTGTAAGTAACAAACCAGCCGCCCATGCTCAACGTGTCGTTTTTTACAAGCATAATATTTTCAGCATTCGGAAAATCTTCACCTAATTTTTGCAAATCAACACCTGATGTGTTGCGTGAAATCACTTCGCTTTTTGACATAGAGATTAAAGCACCAAGCAAAATCATTCCAAAGCCAACGTGCGCCACCGATGCACCCGCTAGTTTTACTTTTCCTTTAAGAACAGCAATGAAATAGCTGGCGTTTGCAACAATGGCAAACACAGAACTGAACAGCAAAATGATATAAGGAATTTGTTGAACACTTAACAGGTCAAGGATAATTGTCAACAGTCCGGTAATAACAATTGCTCCGAAAAAACTGACTGCAATTGTTTTAAGAAACACATTCATTTCTGTTTTCTTGAATTTGAAATATTGTCCAACTCCAATAAGTAATGCAACAATTACCGCTACCCAAACCTGGAATGAATTGTAGTGTTGAATTGGATTTGTTGGTGGAGCAATATTTGAACTGAAAATTTTATTGATAACCGGAATGGAAGTAGTAAAAATGATTTGGAAAGCAGAAACCGACAACACCATTGCTCCAACAAACATCCAGAATTCACGGCTCCACACACTTTCTTCTGTTTCCGGTTTTGGAAAATGTTTCCAGTTAATGACGATCAGAACTATTCCGAGCAAAAGAAAGGTAAGCAGGTAAACCAGTAATTGTCCGCTCATACCTAAATCGGTGAAAGCATGAACAGAACTATCACCCAAAATACCGCTGCGGGTAAGGAAAGTAGAATAAAGAATCAAAATAAATGTGATGATGGTGAGTACGAAAGTGACCAATAATGATTGTCCTTTATTCTTGTGTATCACCATTACGTGAGCAGCTCCTACAAAGGTGAGCCAAGGAACAAGCGAAGCATTTTCAACAGGATCCCATGCCCAGAAACCGCCAAAGCTCAAGGCTTCATAAGCCCATGCACCGCCCATGAGAATTCCGGTTCCTAAAATCATAACACCGAAAAAAGTCCATGGCAGAGCAGGTTTCATCCAGCCGTTAAAATCTTTTTTCCATAGGCCTGCAATAGCATAGGCAAACGGAATAAGCGTAGATGCAAAGCCCAGAAATAAAGTAGGCGGATGAATAGTCATCCAGTAATTCTGAAGCAATGGATTTAATCCGCGTCCGTCTAATTTGGCGAGGTAGTTTTCGTTTTGCAGAAATGGAAGATTGGCAAAATCTGGCACATCACGCAGAAGCAGAAATGGATTGCTTCCTATTTTATATCCGAAAACATAAACGCCCAGCAACATAGATGCAAGGAAAATTTGTACCAACGCAACAACCGCCATCACTGGTCCTTCCCAGTTTTTTGCAGTAAAAATTAAAATAAAACCCAGCACCATGTGCCAGAATGTCCAAAGCAAAAAACTGCCTTCCTGTCCTTCCCAGAAGCACGATAAAATATAGCGCATCGGCATTTCGGTATTGGAATGCTGCCACACATAATGGTACTCAAAAAAATGATTGAGCAGCATGTAGAACAAAGTGCCTATAATTCCGAGAACGCCCGAAGCATGAATGAAAAAACCTGCTCTTCCCAGTGACTTCCACGAAGTATTCTGAATTTCATACTGCGTAAAAATAAAATAACTGAGCGCTGAAAGAAGTGCACCGCAGAATGAAAGAACAATAAAGAAATTTCCTGTATTACCTGCCCACAGGTGTTCACCTACATAAGTTATATCCATCAGCTTTGAGCCTTGTGTTCTGTTTCTTCAGGCTTTCCCTCGTTATATTTTGAAGGGCATTTCATCAGGATTGTGTTTGCCTGAAACCCATCCTCTTTCATTTTTCCAACCAAAACAACCTGTTCGCTGCGCTCAAAATCCTGTGGTTTTGTGCCGTGGTACAATACTTTTTTTACTGCACCATCTGTGTCTTTAAGGTAGAATGTAAAGAGGTTTACATTTTCCTGCGGATTATAAATTAGCGCACTGTCTTTTTCTAATTTTCCAACTACGTGATATTCTTTTCCCGAATTTTCTGTAGCAACTGCAAACGAAGCATATGTGCTTGAATCGCCAACAGTAGTGAGGATTGCACCAATAGCAACGGCAATAATTATTATGGCTATAATGTGAGACTTCTTCATTTTTATTCTTCCATTTGTTTCTCCAGCTTTTTCACTTTCCTGTCGATGGTGATGAGGAAAATTACCAGACCGATAAAAATAATTGCTACAACTGCCACCACTACATAAATTTTTCCGTTGCTGCGCATAGCCTCTGCCATGTCAACTTTATCAGTTGCCTGTCCGAAAGAAAATAATGAAGCGAGCAAGAGCGAGCAGAAAACTGTAAAGCCAAGAAGTTTCTTTTTCATTTGAATTGTTTAATAAGCAATTTATGATTCAATGTTCTGATGCGCAGACAAACCTGCATCAACCAAACTCCCAGTAATGTCCAGCCGATTACAGCCGGATAAAATATCAATTTCATGGTGTTGTCCAGATCATAACCACCAAAGCCGGGATTTCCTCCGTTTCCGGGATGCAAAGAATCGGTTAAACGCGGTAAAACCATCAGGAATATAATTAACATAGTAAAAGCAAAAATGTTGTAAACTGCTGCTACACGAGCGCGTTTTTGTTCTTCGTCCATTGAGTTGCGAAGAATAAGATAGGCGAAATATATAAGCAAAGTGATGGCTGCACCATTGAGTTTTGCATCGCTTACCCACCATGCTCCCCAAGTAAATTTTGCCCAAACAGAACCGGTTACAATTCCAAGTATTCCCATGTAAATACCCACATTGGCAGCTTCAGCTGCAACAAAATCGTGGTGCATTTTAAAGTTGGAGAGGTAGCGGATGCTATGCCAGAGCGAAACAAAAAGAATAATCATCATTCCGAACCATTGCGTAACGTGATAATATAGGTTGCGGATAGTTTCGTGCAAAATCGGTAAAGCAGGAACATCAATTAGTAAGCCGCCAATCAATGCATAAAGCACCAGTGCAATGGCCAAAAATTTCCACCATTCCAGTCCGAAAGCTAATTGCAGGTTAAAGAATTTTTGCACGGTTCAAGGTCTTTTTTAATCGCGGCAAAGGTAGGGAAATAAGATATATGAAAGTGTAGCTACAACTACATTAATCAGGAACAAAATAATCAGGAATTTATAGCTGACAGAAGGGTCAAGACCATCTATTGCGTTTTTAGAAACCCTTATCAGTGTCATCAGTAGCGGAACCTGAACGGGAAAACTGAGAATTGCCATTAGTGTAAGGTTTCCGTTGGTGCGTGAAGCAATGGCCGACATTAAAGTAAGAACGGATGAAAATCCTGCGCTACCCAAAATCAGGCAGAGAATAAACATTGGAATATCCTGAACAAGATTTCCGATAAAGAGAGAATAGAATAGAAAGCAAATCAGTGAAAGCGAAATCATCAGCAATACATTGTAAACAATCTTGGAAAGTATGATTGCCTGCGGACTTGCCAGCGTGTGCATATACAATTGTCTTCCCCTGCTTTCCTGCATAAAACTCTTGGCAACAGCATTTATAGAAGCAAACAGCATAATAATCCAGAAAAGCGAGTTCCATGTTGTAGGCTGAATAACCGAACGAAACGAGAGGTAACAAACAAAAACGGTGGAAATCACATAAAGCAGGATGCCGTTCAACGCATATTTCATGCGCAGTTCAAGCATTATTTCTTTTCGGATTAAGTGTTTTACTTCGTTAAAAAGCATAAGATTGCCCAAAAGTAGAAATAAAGCTGTTTAAAAGCCGATAACACTTTTATTCTACATTTGTAAACAAAATATAAATACGGATGTTTGATGCTAAACATCTAAAACATTAATAAAATGAAACGAATAATTTTGATAGCACTTATTACATTTTCAACCCAACTAATTTTCGCGCAAAATATGAGCTTCTACGATTTTAAAATGAAAACTATTGACGGCAAAGAATTTGACTTTGCTCAACTGAAAGGAAAGAAAGTGATGATAGTTAATACCGCCAGCAAATGCGGGCTCACACCTCAATACGCAAGCCTTGAAGAATTGAATAAAGAATTTGGCGGTGATAAGTTTGTAATACTTGGTTTCCCTGCCAATAATTTTATGGGACAGGAACCTGAAAATAATACAACGATTGCAGAATTCTGTCAGAAAAATTATGGTGTTTCTTTCCAAATGTTTGAAAAAATATCAGTTAAAGGAGCAGACAAAGCTCCTTTGTTTGACTGGCTTACACACAAAGATAAGAACGGTGTTGCCGATGCTAAAGTGGAGTGGAATTTTCATAAATTCCTGATTGATGAAAATGGGAACTGGTCTAAATCTATTGCATCAACTACAAGTCCGGTTGATGAAGAAATTCTGACTTGGCTGGGCAAATGAAAGTAGATATATTAGTTTTTGCAGCTCATCCCGATGATGCAGAGTTGGCTTGCTCCGGCACAATTGCAAAGCACATTGCTGCAGGAAAAAAAATCGGAATAGTTGACCTTACAGAAGGTGAACTGGGAACAAGAGGAACAGCAGAACTCAGAAAAAAAGAAGCAGAAAAATCATCCAAAATTCTTGGAATAAGTTTAAGAGATAATCTTGGTTTTTCAGATGGCTTTTTTGTAAATGATAAAGAACATCAGCTCGCGGTTATCAGTAAAATAAGACAATACAAGCCGGAGATTGTGTTGGCTAATTCTATAAGTGATCGTCACCCCGACCATGGAAGAGCGGCCAAGTTAGTTGCTGATGCCTGTTTCTACTCAGGGCTTTTGAAAATTGAAACCAATCTGGAAGGTAAAAAGCAACAGGAGTGGAGACCAAAAGCGGTTTATCACTATATTCAGGATTATTCACTTGAGCCTGATTTTGTGGTGGATACCAGCGATTTTTTCGAAATAAAAAAGAGCGCTATACTTTCTTTTTCATCACAGTTTTATGACCCTACAAATCAGGAACCTAAAACACCTATTTCAAGTAAGGAGTTTTTGAATTTTGTAAAAGCGCGTGATATTCACTTTGGCAGACCAATAGGCGCAAAGTATGCTGAAGGCTTCAAAGTAAATCGCAGCATTGGAGTAAACGACTTGTTTAATCTGATTTAACAATGACCTTACTTTGCTTAATCGGTGAATGTGAGTTTATCTCAGTTTTGAAAGGCTTCTGGATTGTTCAGGCTTTTATTTCCACATTTTTTGCCATTCTTTTTTTGCAATCGGGTTTGGATAAAGTATTTGACCGAAAAGGGAATTTAGAATGGCTGACCGGACATTTTTTCAAAACATTTTTGAAAGGCACAGTTCCGATGATGGTTACAACTGTTACAATCGTTGAATTGGCTGCGGGAACACTATCAGCCATCGGAGTTGTTGAAGCAATTATTTTTAAAACCTTTTGCCTTGCTTTTGCAGGAACAGTTTTAGCTGCTCTTGCTTTTATCATGTTGTTTTTCGGGCAACGTATTGCAAAAGATTATGCAGGTGCTGCAACCATTGCTGCTTATTTTATAACTGCTGTGGTTGACCTGTATTTCTTAGCCTGAAAACTTTTATGTTTGTCGTGAATTATGACGGCAGGCAATCTATTTACACCAGCAAAAGAAAAAGCAATTAAGCCGCTTATCAAATGGACCGGCGGAAAATTCCGTGAGTTCAGTTTTTTCGAACATTTAATTCCGGCAGATTTTGACCGTTTCATAGAGCCTTTTTGTGGTGGTGCCGGTGTTTTCTTTGCCTTGCAGCCACAAGTAAAAACGTTGCTCAATGACAAAAGTTCTGACCTTATTGAGTTTTACAGCACACTTAAAAATCCTGAATTTGAAAAGGAGTTACGCCTCTATGCGCGCAACTGGAATGATATAAAAAAACTGGTTGATGATCTGATGTTCGACCTTTCAGCGCTTTTTGTTCTATACCGTCAGGGAAGTTATGATAAAAAGGAGTTGAAGGAAATTATTTTTGAGATAGCAGAGAAATACATAAATAATCACCCTACTCTTTTTGATAAAAAATTTGCTGTTAATCCTGATGGTTTTAAGACTGAAATTAAAAACAACATTTATTCAAAGTTCACGAGGGTTCTGGTGATTGAACAGAGAGAGAACAAACTGTTTTCAGAAGTATTGTTGGCAGACCATATTGAAACTGCAGTAAAGAGCGGGTTTTACATTCATTTTCGAAATTTGTTAAATGAAAATATGTATGCTGCAAAAACAAATATCAATGCATCTAAACGAGTAGCAAACTGGTATATAGTTCGAGAGTTATGTTATGGTTCCATGTTTCGCTTTAATTCAAAAGGAGAGTTTAATATTCCCTACGGTGGTATTGCTTACAACAAAAAAAATATAATGCAGAAAGTGAATGCAATGTTTAGCGAGCCTGTTAAAAAGCTTTTAGAGAAAACAAGTTTCTATAATGAGGATTTTGAGACATTTTTTCAAAAAGCGAAACCGACCGAAAAAGATTTTATTTTTCTTGATCCTCCTTACGACAGTGAGTTTAGTGAGTATGATAATAATAGTTTTACTAAGGAAGATCAAAAACGTTTGGCCGAAATATTACTTAAATCAAAAGCCAAATGGATGTTGGTGATTAAGAATACGCCTTTTATTTATTCGTTGTATGACAAGTCGAATTTGCATATTCATACGTTTGATAAAACCTATACCTATAACGTGCGCGGCAGAAATTCACGCAAGGCAGAACACCTCATTATCATGAACTATGAAGTATGAA
>CAMBRL010000117.1 GCA_945870105.1 Chitinophaga pinensis | reverse complement strand
AACAACACAGTTAACTCAATCTTCGCAGGTTAAGTTTCTTGCAGTTGTTGACCCGACAGTTAATGCTGTTTTGCAAATTGCTTTATATACTAAAGAACAAGACGGATTAATTTCTGTAAATGCTGCAATCTCAGCCGGAGAAAAAGTATTCTTTAAATTTAAAGGAGTTTTCAAAAGAGATAATGGCTAAGATTTTTTCTCTGCGTCCTCTCTTTCTCTGCGTCCTCTGCTTAAAACTGACTTTTGCAGTTGCAGATGAAGGAATGTGGGTTCCCCTGTTTCTTGCCAAGTATAACGAGACGGACATGCAAAGCAAGGGATTAAAGCTTTCTGCTGAAGATATTTACAGTGTTAATCATACAAGTCTTAAAGATGCGGTGGTGCAATTTGGTGGAGGCTGCTCGGGAGAAATGATTTCAGCGGAAGGTTTGTTGCTTACCAATTATCATTGCGGGCGCAGCAGAGTTCAGTCGCACAGCACGTTGGAGAATAATTTCATTGAAAATGGTTATTGGTCAATGAACAGAGGTGAAGAGCTTTCCAATCCCGGCTTGACAGCTACATTTCTTGTGCTTATGGAAGATGTTACTTCAGAGGTGTTAAAGAATGTTTCGTCAGGAATGACGGAAGTTGAGCGCTTCCTGGCCATTGAAAAAGCCTCAAAAGCAATAGAGCGAAAAATGGTGGAAGGGACACACTATGAAGCCAAAGTGAAAGAGTTTTTTGGAGGAAATGAGTACTATATTTTCATCACTGAAACATTTAAAGATGTGCGATTGGTTGGTGCTCCGCCTTATTCCATCGGCAACTTTGGCGCTGATACTGATAACTGGATGTGGCCTCGCCACACTGGTGATTTTGCGTTGTTCCGCATTTATTCTGATAGTTTGAACAAGCCGGCAGAATATTCGCCCGACAATGTTCCCTATAAACCGAAGAAGCATTTCGAGATTTCAATGAAGGAATTGAAGGAAGGTGATTTTACAATGGTGTTTGGTTTTCCCGGAAGAACGCAGGAATACCTGACATCTTTTGCGGTGAAGCAATTAGTGGAAGATGAAGACCCGCTGAAAATTTCTATTCGTGAAAAACGTTTAGCTGTGATGGAAAAGGCGATGGATGCCGACCCGCAGGTGAAACTGAACCTTACTTCAAAATATGCAAGCATCAAAAACTACTACAAGAAGTTTATAGGTGAAAGCATTGGTCTGAAGAAAGTTGATGCAGTGCAGAGAAAACAGGAGTTGGAAAAACGATTTACAGAATGGGTGAATGCAGATGCGAACAGGAAAGTGAAATACGTTAACTTGTTGACTGAACTGGAGAAAACATATGCTGAGTTTGCACCTTACAACAAAGGTGTGGTGTTGTATAATGAAGCGTTTACCACGCTCGATTTCGTTACGTACGTTAATAGTTTTACTAAACTTTCTGATTTGCTGAAGAAAGGAGTAAAACGTGAAGTATTGAGTGCAGAAGTAGAAAGACAGGCAAAGTATATTCGTTCATTCTTTAAAAATTATAATCGCTCTATTGATTTGGATTGCGCCAATCATCAAATTAAGGCTATCATCGATTTCATGCCCGAGGTGTTGACTGAAAAACAAAGAAAGAAATACAAGAAAAATAATGATGAATATATCTCAACATTATTTTCAGGTGATTTACTTGACTCGTTAAAATCTGTTGCAAATCTTAATGCTTTAATTGAAAGAGAAGGGAAGAAAAATATACCTGATACAATAAAATCAGAAAATGGATTTGGAGCAAATGATTTAGCATTTCAATTTGTAACATCAGTAAACGAAAACTTCAAAGAAAATATTTACCCCAACTATGTAAAGCTTGATATTAAACTCGACAGCCTCAACCGCATTTACACGCAAGCGTTGCGTGAGTTTCAAACTGATAAGCTATTTTATCCTGATGCGAACTCAACAATGAGATTAAGCTACGGAAAGGTTGAGGGTTATGCTCCCAATGATAGTGTTGTTTACACGCCCTTCACCACTATTGACGGAGTGATTGCAAAAGAAAATCCCAATGATAAAGAGTTTGTTGTTCCTGCAAAACTGAAAGAACTGTATGAGAAGAAAGACTACGGTGAATATGCCGTAAACGGAACCATCCCCGTTTGCTTTATTGCTTCTAATCATTCAACGGGAGGCAATTCGGGTGCTCCGGTGCTGAACGCGCAAGGACAACTAATCGGCACTAATTTCGACCGCAACTGGGAAGGCACGGCTGCCGATGTGATGTATGACCCCGCTATGGCAAGAAATATTTCGGTTGATATACGCTACACACTGTTTATCATTGATAAATTTGCGGGCGCAAAACATCTGATTGATGAAATGACGATAATCAAGTAGCCTCACCCTAACCCTCTCCAAAGGAGAGGGAATTTTGAAAGCATTGAAAAAAATATCAGCACTTATAGTTTTACTTGCAGTTGTGTTGTACTCTGCTCCCTTCTCCCTCGGAGAAGGGCAGGGGATGAGGCTTCGCGCCCCACTCGAGAAGGCCTTTGAAGCCTTAAAGCGTTTCGACTACTTCACCGCAAAAGAGCTGTTTGAGAAATCGGTTAAGAAAGAACCTGCAGGAGCTTATTACGGGTTAAGCTTAATATTCTCCAATTATAAAAACCCGTTTTATAATCTTGATTCGGCACTTGCAACTGTTGTAAAATCAAATAAGGTTTTCATTTATCTGGAAGAGAAAGACAAAAAAGGTCTTGCTGAACTGGATATTACAGCCAACTCAATAGAGGCACAGAAACAAGAGGTTTTTCGTTTAGCTTTTGAGGATGTAAATAAGGTAAACACCGTTGAGCGTTGCGAATGGTTTCTTGCAGGTTTTAAAGAAGGGCCTCAGTTAAATGAGGTTGTTAAACTTCGCAATCATCTTGCGTATCTCAATGCAGAGAAGGAGGGAACCTATCAAGCTTTTAAAGCCTACATGGATAAATATCCTGCCGCAGATGATCTGTCAATTGCAACGGAAAAGTATGAAACCTCTTTGTATGAAACACTTACCAATCCCAAGAATATCCAATCGTATCTGGATTTTCTGAAACAGTATCCGAAAGCCACTTACCGCAAAGAAGCGGAGAATAAGATTTATGAATTGTCGGTTGTTAAAGGAAAAATAAAAGAGTACCATGATTTTATAAAGAAGTATCCCGACAATCATAACGTGCCCGAGGCATGGCGTAAAATCTATTCTATTTATACTGCTGATTCAAATCCTGAATCGTTTGCTGATTTCAGATTGGAGTATCCTGATTATCCTTACAAAAATGAAGTACTGAAAGATCTGGAGATTGCTAAAAGCCGCTACTACCCTGCGGTGCGCGACAAGAAATGGGGTTATGTAAACGGTAACGGAAAGGTGATCATTGCTTTTGAATACGATTGGTGCGAACCCTTTAACGAAGGTATTGCCGAAGTGGGCAAAGCGGATAAAGCAGGCTTCATCAACAAGAAAGGCGAAGCGGTTGTTCCGCTGCAGTATTCGGAAGTGGAGCCTTTTAACGATGGTTTTGCCGTGGTGGGTAACGAAGAGTTTTACGGCATGGTGGATTATACCGGCAAGGTGGTAGTGCCGCTGAAATACGATGAAATTTTTGACTTTTCGGAAGGGCTGGCGCGGGTGATGCTTGGCGATAAATATGGTTTTGTAAATAAATCGGGAACGCTTGTTATTCCCTTGCTGTTTGATGATGCCGAAGATTTTTCGGAGAGCAGGGCAGTGGTTGAGTTCAACAATATAAAAGGCTTTATTGATAAAACAGGCAACATTGTTATTCCTTATGATTTTGATGATGCCGAATCGTTTAAAGACGGATTGGCGCGGGTTGAAAAGGATGGCTTTTACGGACTGATTTCAAAAGCAGGTGAGCCCATTGTGCAGTGCGAATACGATGAGATAGGCTCATTCAGCGAAGGATTATCTGTAGTAGTTAAAGCCGAAAAATACGGGTATGTTGATAAAAACGGGCAGGTTGTTATTCCGGTGGTGTATGATTTTCGTTTCGACCAGGCTTTGCCCGAGCTGGCATTTAAAAACGGCAAAGCCACTATAACACTGAAAGGAAAATTGGGCGTTATTGACAGAACGGGCAAAGAAATAATACCGCCTCAGTTTGAAGACATCGGCAGGTTTACGGAAGGATTGCTTGCTGCAAAGAAGAAAGGGAAATGGGGATACATTGACTCCACGCAAAAGACCATCATCAAGTTTGAGTTTGAGGTTGCCGGAAATTTTTCGGAAGGACTGGCACGTGTTAAACGCAGCGATAAATTCGGTTACATCGACACGAAAGGATTAACGCAAACACCCAGTGTGTTTGATGAAGCCGGTGATTTTGTTAACGGCATTGCCAAAGTAAGCGAAGCCGGTAAACTGGGCTTTATCAATAAAAGCAATGCGTACGTTATTCCCTGCGAAATTGATGAAGCTGGCAGCTTGATGGAAGGCGATGTGCTATTGCTGAAGAAAAACCGCAAGATGGCTTACTTTAATTTAAAGACAGGTAACTACATCTGGCGCGAGGCAGCATATATGTCAGAGTAGTGTTATTTACAAAAAAATCCCCTCGCTATAAACGAGGGGATTTTTGTTTTTCTAAATATCCAACCTCCAGCATCTACCTCCTCACCACCACCTTCTTCACACTCACCTTTCCATCCATCACCACCTGCACAAAATAAATGCCACCTGCAAGGTTGGAGATATCAAGATGTGAGATTTGAGATGTAAGATTTGAGAAATACACCAATTGTCCGGTTGCACTCAAGATGTTTACCATGGACTGTGGACTATGGACTATGGACTCACAAACAATAGTCAACTCCTCCGTTGCCGGATTTGGAAACAACATAAAATCGTTTGAAACTTCTTCAACGCCTGTAACAAGGTTAGCACATTCAATCGGGAAAATACCCAAATCAATATCACCATTAATGGCTGTTGTCCATGCCGAAAGCATGCTATGCCATGCATTATCGCTCCACATTTCCCAGGCAAGTTCAGTTAAGTTTGCATCACCATCCGTTGATGAAACAATACCCACCTGATCGTTGGTTCCAAGTCCTGAAAAGTTTACCCCTACTGCATAATCAGCTGTAAATTGAACAGGTGCTGTAAAGCGCACAATGTTAAAAAAGCCGGATGTGTCAATGCGTGTAATTAAAATGTCTTTGCTGGCTACAATGGTTCCGGGTGCGGTGTTCACCGTTCCGGAGCTTGCTGTTCCCGTTCCGTTTGCCTGACGCAGATTCACGGTTACTTTGCTATTGGCATTTCCGGAAACATATGATTTTGCTCCAAACCAAACTATTACATCCTGCACATATACCGGTGAAGTTACATCAAATTTTTGGGCTTTTTCTTTGTCGCCAAAATTGTTAGAGCCGCTTATGTAACCTGAAGTAGCACCATAAATAATAGGTGTTCCGTTGGCAAAGTTAGTTTGCACAATAGTGTCGCAGGTGCCGGCAGCGTAAAGGCAAAAGGCAGTGCTTTCGCTGGCAGTAAAGCTGCCGCCAGTGATAAGGTCAATGCCTTCGGAATCTCCTAAAGAATAAGAGCCTGTGCCGTTGTTGCAGCAAATACCGTTGTTTCCCGAATCGTAAATGGTAAAGGTGTAGCAACCGGTGTTCAAACAAATTTCACTTACATATTGCTGGTTGTTGCCATACGAGCCACCGCTCGCAACTACGGTGTTGCTTCCATCGCGGATTTGCCAGGTGGTCTGGCTACCATTGTTATCTGTGTTGAGGATCAGGTATGCTGTGTTGTTTGCTACCGTTACCGTGAAGGAAGAAGAAGATGCGTTGTTTGTATTATTCGCATCAGCCCCACCGTTAGGCGATGCAGTAGTTGCATTGAACGTATGAGCCCCTGCGGTAACTGTTCGTGCAGGAAGCGTAACGTTTGCAGTAGCATTGGTAGCTAAGGAACCTGTCCATGAATAATTAACAGAAGCACCGCCATCCACAGTTGTTGTAATGGTAACAGCAGTAAGTGTGGTAGATCCAAAATTCTTAAGCGTTACAACAGGAGTGATGCTCGTAGCGCATGAACTGCCCGAAGGAGCAACAATAGCTGAAATACCTGCATCCAGCGCAATGGTTGGTGTGCAGGGGGCATACGTTCCGGCAAGGGTTAGGGCGCCTGTGTTTCCGGGATCTAACCATGCTTTTAATTTTTGGCCGGTAGTATTGGTATTTTGTGTCCAGTCATAAGAGAGTTTGCCATACAAATCAGGTGCAGTAAGTGCGTTGCAATAAGAACTTCCGCCTGAAAGATGCCCTACTATTAATCCAGAACTGTTGAAGATAGGTGAGCCCGATGAGCCGCCTTCAGTAACACCGTGTCCGTTTGAAGTCCCTGCCCATACTACTTGCCAGTGGGTGTTGGCATTTGTTCCTGCATAGGTAGCAGAAGTAAGTGCAGAAGTATAAGTGGAGATTTTCTTAGGGTCACCAGCCGGATGGTGAATACTTACACCCGATGAGCTGGCGGTGTTGTTTGCATTCCATCCGTTCCAATAGGGGTTGTAACCAGATGGAATAGTGTTATTAAGTTGCAGCAATAGAAAATCTGAACCGGTAATGTTTCCCCCATCGTTGCTGTCGGCTTTTTTAGCACAACCGGTTACAGTGCTTGAGGTTGAAAAACTTCCGTTTACATTGCAACCACTGCGCTCCATATTAAAATAGAATACCCACTGGTTGAAATTATTTGCGGTTGCAGAAGCCCCGCAGTGTAATGCTGTAAGTACGTATGGCACACAATTAAGACTGGTGTTGTTAACCAACGAGCCTGAGCAATAGCCCTGGCCGCTGCCTTCCACAACAAGAATACGCACCACTCCTTTTTTTTCATCCTGCCAGTTATTGCCTTCGGGTGAGCAGTTAACATCCACTTCGCAGGAGCCATCACGCAAGTCTTTAGAAGGGTCGTAAATATAACGGTAGCCGTAACCAACATGAGAGATATTTATTTTCCCTTCTCCTGAATGAGATGAAGGTTCTACATACTCAAGATAACAGGTATTCCCGTAAACAATCTCTGTAGCAAAGGTGCGGCTTTCGTGATTATTGAAATCGGTGAAACCGCCAATTACTTGTTTGCGGCCTTCGTTCCAGATGTATAGTTCAGCTCCGGCAGGCAGAAAGAAATCATCGTAAAAAAGAGTTGTTGCCAAGGCTTCATCTGCAATGATTTTTAAGCGCCATACTTTGTCGCCATTTGGTAGGTTTGTCCATACACCTGAGTTCGTGAGGTTGAAATTGGCAGTAACCAGTTTTGCAAAGCGCGGAACTTTTCCTTTGGTTTCATTTTCTATATCCTCGTCACTGAGTCGGTTGCGGTCAAGGCTGGCAATCACTTCTTCGGGAATATCGTTATCCGATAGTTGGAAGATGGGATTGAAACTCAGAGGCTGTCCTCCGGTGCTGATTTGTGCAAACGAAGAAGAAAAAAAGCCCGTGCAGATAACTGCAAGGGCTGTAATGGATAGTTTTTTAAACATTGGTATTTGTAATTATTATTTTTCTGCGATAATGAATTTAAGTGTGTTTGTTTTTGAAGCAGACGAAAGTTTTGCAAAATAAATTCCTGCTGCCAGTTGCGATACATCAATTGCCGACTGTTGATTGGTTAAAGTTGTTTCTGAAATTACTTGTCCCGAAATATCAATAACAGATAATACAGATGTATTGTTCAGGTCTGAACCCGAAACTACATTCAACACATTGTTTGCAGGGTTAGGAAAAATATAAAACTCATTGGCTTCAACCTGTGTTGCAATACCAACCGGCAGTTGGTCGCACTCAATCGGAACAAGAGTAAAGTCAATATCCAACGGCCATGATTCCAGCAATGTAATCCATGAACCATCTGATAATTGTTCCCATGAGCGTTCAGAATTTCCGGCATCACCATCTGAAGTTGAAACAACAGCTACTGAATCACCTGCGGTTAATAAACTGAAGTCAACACCTACAGCATAAGGCCCTGTAACGGTAACGGTGCTTGGCATACCAATAAGCATTGGCCCGCTTGTAATCAGTTGGGTAACGGCAACACTGCCTGCTACCAATATATTTCCCGGGGCGGTATTAACAGTTCCTCCTGTTGTGGTTCCCGGTCCGTCCAAATCGTAAATAACAAAAGCTACACGTGAGTTGGGGTCGCCCGAGGTTGTTGTAATGTCTCCGAACATTACAATAATGTCGGAAATATAAGAAGTAGAATTAACTGGAGTATAGACCTGCGCTTTTGCCAGATCACCGTAACCATTTGTTCCGCTTACATAACCTCCGCCAACAGAAGGTATCAGTGTCCATTCATTAGCAGGGTCAGCAAAAGAAGGATTCCAAATGGTATCACAAAGTCCTGTTCCGCCACCGCCTGTGCTGATGTTGATGTAATTGGTTTTAGTTTCTCCATCGCTGCCGGTGCCGTTGGTGGCGGTAAGCGTAACAGTGTACAATCCTACGTTAGCGTAAGTGTGTGCAGGGTTTTGTGATGTGGATGTGTTTAAACCACCGCTTCCCGGGTCGCCAAAATTCCATGCCCATGAGGTAGGTGTGTTGGTGCTGAGGTCGGTGAACTGAACGTTGGTTCCCGGTGTGCCTGATGTTGGGTTGCCCACAAAATCAGCTACCGGTGCACCACCGCTTTGTGAACTGCAACCGGTTGATGCCAATAAATCAGAACGCTCGTTGCTGAGAATAGAATTCATTTCAGCTGCCTGTTGTATAGTAAACATGTTAGGGCAGGCAGCATAGTCCATAAAGTTTTCGGTTTGATCCGGAAGGTCTGGGTTGCCACTGGTGCAGCTATTTACGTTAGGATCAAAACAATTTGAGAAAGTGTTGTAGTTTTCCTGATATGATTGTGGAGTGTCAGAAAATCCATCATCGTTAGAACAGCCGGGGCTATCATCACAACTCCAGGTGTGGCAGAGGTTAAAGTAGTGTCCTATTTCATGGGTTGCTGTTCTGCTTCCGCTTCCCATTCCAAGGCTGTAGTCCAATACCAGACCATCGTTCGCAGAACCTACCATTCCGAATGTAGGAAGATATGCATAGCCCGCAGTTCCGGAGTTGGTTCCCCCGCAAATATCCACTATCCAGATGTTAAGAAAATGGGCAGGGTCAACGGCATTGGAGCCACCCTGATTGTTGTATTTCATTTTGTTGGTTTCTGTGGAGGTACTGTAGCAATCTTCGGTGGTTGCTACGCGTATGGTTTGGTCTAAACAAAATTCAATCTGCGCATCGGTGGCAACCGACTGAAAAATAGAACGAGTAGAAGAAGCATCTGCATTTTGTCTGCGGAAGTCTTCATTTAGCGTTTGAATCATATCAGCAATCAATACATCGGAAACGTTCTCTGTACTGCCATTGTAAACAACGTGCACTACCACCGATATTTTTCTCAACGCCTGCACATCACGTGTGTTCAGGTAATTTTCAATACGTTGTTCGCGGCCTGTAATCATGTCTTCGCGTTCGCGGGCATAGGTAGCATCAATTGCTTCCAGCGCCCGACTTACCGAAACGGTGGCGCAGGGAGCTTGCTGTGCTGAAGAGGTTAGAGTTGAGCAGGTGAGAAGGAGGAGTGCGATGTAAAGTTTCTTCATTGTGGTTTTTAAAATTGTATGTGCAAACGTAAATGATAAAACAGATATTTACAATAAATGTTTTCCATCGATTATTTTCGTCAATTAGCCTTGTTTATGTGGTGATATACAAGATGAATTTTGGTAAAATAAGAAAGGCGCAACTGCGCCTTTCTTATTTTAATATTTCAGATTTATTTATTTAAACTCAGGAAGGTTTTTAAAATAATCAAACGTTATTTTTAGTCCTTCTTTGCGCTGAACTTTGGGTTCCCAGCCAAGTATTTCTTTAGCACGGGTAATATCGGGTCTGCGCTGTTTAGGGTCGTCAGTTGGCAGGGGATTGAAGATTATTTTTTGTTTGGTGCCTGTAAGTGCAATAATCTCTTCGGCAAATTGCTTGATGGTAATTTCATCGGGGTTACCTATGTTCACAGGGTTAGCATAATCACTTAGCAGCAGGCGGTAAATGCCTTCCACCAAATCATCCACATAACAGAACGAGCGGGTCTGGCTGCCATCACCAAAAACAGTGATGTCCTGTCCGCGCAGGGCTTGTCCCATAAAGGCAGGCAGTGCGCGGCCATCATCTAATCGCATGCGTGGGCCGTAGGTGTTAAAGATGCGGATAATACGTGTTTCCAAATTGTGATAGGTATGGTAAGCCATAGTAATAGCTTCCTGAAAACGCTTGGCTTCATCATACACACCGCGCGGACCAATAGGGTTTACATTGCCCCAGTAATCTTCGTTTTGCGGATGCACATTCGGGTCGCCATACACTTCAGAAGTGGAAGCGATTAACATTCTTGCGTTTTTTGCTCTTGCCAAACCAAGCAGGTTGTG
This sequence comes from Chitinophaga pinensis, assembly GCA_945870105.1. Taxonomy (GTDB): domain Bacteria; phylum Bacteroidota; class Bacteroidia; order SXHM01; family SXHM01; genus SXHM01. The sequence continues at coordinate 661 of CAMBRL010000117.1, read as the reverse complement.
TGTTCCAAGAGAACCTACTTTCAAAGTCTGGATAGGAATTTTCAGGTAATCAATTGGCGATGCCGGTGATGCAAAGTGCAAAATGTAATCCAGCTTGCCCGGCACAAACACAAATTTGGAAACATCATGATGATAAAACTCAAACTGCTCCAGCTTGAATAAATGTTCAATGTTAGAAAGGCTTCCCGTGATAAGGTTGTCCATGCCAATAACATGATAACCTTCTTTTATAAACCGGTCGCACAAATGCGAACCGAGGAAACCTGCGGCTCCGGTAATTAATATTCTTTTTCTTTCAGACATTTACAGGTGTATTTACGGCTTCACGACCTATACTGTAATAGGTGTAGCCAAGTTCTTTCATTGTTTGATTGTCGTATAAATTGCGTCCGTCAAAAATTACTTTGTTCTTCAACGTTGCAGTAATTTTATCAAAATCAGGATTGCGGAAAAGGCTCCACTCGGTTGCTATTACCAATGCATCTGCATTGGTCAGCGCATCGTAATGGTTTTCGGTGAAGTTGATTTTTGTTCCCAGTAGTTTCTTAACATTGTTCATAGCTTCGGGGTCAAAAGCCGTTACTTCCGCACCGGCTTTCAGCAATTCTTCTATAATATAAAGAGCGGGTGCCTCCCTGATATCATCGGTATCGGGCTTGAA
>CAMBRL010000116.1 GCA_945870105.1 Chitinophaga pinensis | reverse complement strand
AGCATGTGGAAAGGAATGGTTCCGTTTCCATGTTCGGCATAGAGTTGAAGAGCCATAATATTCTCTTTGTAAACACTTATGTATTTCCGCAAATCAAGGGTGTAATTTCTGAAACTGTAATTGCTGCCGAAAGCCTTGTCATATAGCATATAGGAAAACTTCAAATAATTTCCTTTTGTCGGATAAAAAACATTGTCTCGATTATCAAAATTTGCATTAAGGCCGAAGCCGGAAATATGTCCGCCATTTTCACCGGGAATATTTTTCCTGGCAAACTCCCCGTAAGACAAATAGCTGATTATATTACAGTAACGATAGTTCTGTGTTACGCCTGCAAAAAAGTTTTTTGCAAATCTTCTTTCAAACGTGTTTTTAAAATCTACAAACACGGCATCATACTTTTCGTAGGTTTTGTCGGTGTTGTTTCCTATCCCATAAAAACGATTCGGGAAACGTTGAAAACTGACATAGGAAACAATGTGGTATTTATTGCCGTTAGTATAAATATCGCTAAGCAGGTTTGCCAGCAACTGTTTATTCATTGTATAAAGCTGTGTGCCTGTAATTTTTGAAGGTCGCGTGAGCGAATCTTTTCTTGAAGTTTTGAACGTGAATGCTTCGCCTAGTCCAAATGCAAGACGTGTTTCGGGCGCATATATAATTAAAGGAAACCAGAAGAATTCCGATTTTTTTACGGTATCGCGCAACTCAGGAAATCGGTTTCGCTGAGCTGATGCTTGTTTGCAGAGAAATAGAAAAATAAAAATGAACGATAGAAGCCGCAAAATATCAGCTTTTCATATTGTCGAACTGAAGCGGAATTCCAAACTCGCCTGCTCGGCAATGAGCCATCACAGCCTGCAAATCGTCAAGCTTTTTCCCGGTAACACGTACCTGATCTTCCATAATAGAAGTCTGCACTTTCAAACCGGTTTCTTTGATTGACTTCGCAACCTTTTTGGAAGTTTCTTTATCAATTCCCTGTTTTATTTTTATGTCTTTTTTTACCATGTTTCCAGAAGCGTATTGCTCCTTGCCGAAGTCAAGACTTTCTCCGCTGATTCCCTGTTTCATGCACCGCGAAATAATGATGTCGCCAATCTGGTTTATTTTCATTTCGTCTTCTGTAATCACATGTATGTTCATGGCTTTTTTGTCCAGGTCAATTTCGGTTTTCGAATCGCGAAAATCCCAGCGTGTGAGTATTTCTTTTCGCACGGTATTAATTGCGTTGTCTAAGCTTTGCAAATCAACTTTGCTTACGATGTCAAATGATGGCATAATACATGTTTAATGTTTAATGTCGAATGTTTAATGTTGTTCACGAAAGTAAATTTTTTCTACTTTCATCCGGGCAAATATCTTATGAAATCGGTTCAACTTCTAATTTTTTTCTTTTTATTTTCGGTAAAGCTTTTTGCGCAATACTCACTTGCCACAGAGGTTGCGGTGAAGGCCGATTACTTTACTTCCGATAACCTTGGAAACGCTTACGTTATTCAAGGCAACGAGATTTTCAAGTATTTGCCCAACGGAAAATTATTCAACCGTTACAGCAATCTGATGTTGGGAAATATTACTTCGGTTGATGCAACCAATCCTTTAAAGTTGCTTTTATTTTACCGTGATTTTTCAAAAATTCAATTCTTGGACAACCAGCTTTCAGAGAACCGTGTAATTTCATTGCAGGATTTAGGTCTGGAACAATCAACGCTTGCCTGCACTTCATTCGACAATGGTTTTTGGGTTTATGACCAAATCAGTTTTTCGCTAATTCGTTTTAATCAGGCCTTTGATAAAACTCAGGAAGCCCGCAACATCAATCAGAATATCGGTTACGAGCCACAGCCTAATTTTCTGCACGAATCAGGTGATTGGGTTTACCTTAATAATCCTGAAACAGGAGTGTTGGTGTTTGATATTTTCGGCACATATTTTAAAACAATTCCTTTAAAAGGTTTAATCGGTTTTCAGATTGCAGGAGATAATCTTTTGTATTTCAAAGAAGGAAAATTACAGAGCTATAATCTTAAAACATTGCAGGAAGCAGAAGTGCAAATTCCCGCTGATGAAATACAAATGCTTCGAATAGAAAAAGAAAAGCTGATGATTCTCACAAAAGAAAATCTGAAAGTTTATGAAGTGAAATGAAAATCATTTTTTCGTTTTACGTTGATTGATTTTTTTACTTTCGCACTCTTTCACCAAATATCACACAACTGATTTATGCATATAGCAGTAGCAGGAAATATCGGCTCAGGAAAAACAACATTAACCACTTTGCTCGCCAAGCATTATAAGTGGGATGCTCATTTTGAAGATGCAGATGATAACCCTTATCTGAATGATTTTTATGAAGAGATGCAGCGCTGGTCATTCAACCTGCAGGTATATTTCCTGAACAAACGTTTCAGCCAGGTTCTGGAATTCCGCAAAGGAAAAAAAACAGTTATTCAGGACAGAACTATTTTTGAAGACGCTTATATTTTTGCTCCCAACCTTCACTCAATGGGATTGATGACCACACGTGATTTTGATAATTATTTTTCATTGTTCAAATTAATGAACACGTTTGTGCAGGCTCCGGATTTGATGATTTACCTGCGTGCTTCGGTGCCGACATTGGTTACACAAATTCAAAAACGTGGTAGAGTTTATGAAGAATCAATCCGCATTGATTACCTGAAAAGACTGAACGAACGTTATGAAGCGTGGATTTCAACTTATGAACAAGGGAAGATGTTAATCATTGATGTGGACAACAATAAATTTTCTGAAAATCCTGAACATCTTGGCGAGATAATCGGTAAGATTGATGCAGAGATTAATGGCTTGTTCTGATTTTTAATGAGTGTTGCTGAAAATCTGAATGCATTGCGTTCTGCAATTCCTGCGAACGTAAGGCTTGTTGCTGTTTCGAAAACCAAGCCTGTCAAATCAATTCAGGAAGCATACAATTTAGCACAACGCATTTTTGGCGAGAACCGTGTCCAGGAGTTAACGCAGAAGCAACCCTTGCTGCCAAACGATATTGAGTGGCATCTGATCGGGCATCTGCAAAAGAATAAAGTAAAATACATAGCACCATTTATCAGTTTAATTCATTCGGTTGACAGCTTTGAATTATTAGAGACAATAAATAAAGAAGCAGCAAAATGCGGCCGGACAATTTCGTGTTTGCTGCAATTTCACATTGCCAAAGAAGAAACAAAATTCGGGTTGAGTTTTGAAGAAGCTGTTGCGTTAATTCATTCCGAAAAATTCCGTGAAATGAAGAACGTGAAAATATGTGGAGTAATGGGAATGGCAACGCTGACAGACGATGAAAGCATCGTCAGGAAAGAGTTTCGTGAGTTGCAGGGGATTTTTACAACATTGAAAGAACAGGATTTTCGCAATTCAAAAGACTTCAAAGAACTATCAATGGGAATGTCGGGCGACTACAAAATTGCGATTGAAGAAGGCAGCACGTTGGTGAGAATTGGTAGTGCTATTTTCGGTGAACGAGCCTAAATGTTTATTTTCGCCATCCCAAATTTAAAAATTGAAACAGGAAACGTTTAATAAGTTGGTTACAAAGCTGCGCTCCGGACACGATGGCCAGGTGCTGGAAGCTATTGATGAAATCGGTCGTAACGGCAGCCCTGAGATTTTGCCTGAACTTCCCCGCCTGATTACTAAAAACCGCAACCGTGAAGTGCTTTCCGCAGCACGAACTATTTTCTTCGATTTAAAAAATCCTGAATCGGTTGAGGTTTTGAAAAGTATTATTGACGAAACAAATGATAAAGACACCAAGCAGGTTTTGGTGGCAGCGTGTTGGGAAAATGGTTTGAATTTCAGTGTGCAACTTCCGTTTTTTGTTGACCTTGTTCTGGATGAGGATTACCTGATAAGCATAGAAGCATTCACTGTAATTGAAAATATGCCCGGACCTTTTGTAAACGAAGATGTGCAGCAATGTTTAGACACAGTTTACAGCTGGTTGGACGGTCCCGGAGGCGAGAATGAAGGAATAGTAAACAGTCTTCTTGAAGTGCTGAAAGGATTCGCAAATTCGGGTATGCACAATAATTACATATATAATTAGTTAATACATAAGATGAACAAAATAATTTATCCGCTTTTGGTTTTAGTGTGTCTGTCAACTTCGGTGTTAAAAGCGCAGAGCGTGGATAATAATCTTGTTCAGATTTCGGGTGTGGTTTTAACAAGCGACAGTCTTCAACATGTTTCGTTTGCAAATATTATTGCCAAAAATTCACGCCACGGAACTATCAGTGATTATTTTGGCTATTTCTCATTTGTGGCTCAGAAAGGCGATACCATTCAATTTTCTGCTCTGGGTTTCAGAAAGGCATATTTTGTAATTCCTGATACTTTGACCAGCAATAAATATTCGCTCATAAAAATTATGGAGGCCGAAATTTATGAGTTGGATGAAGCCATCATTTTTCCCTGGCCTTCACGTGAACAATTCAAAAATGCTTTTCTGAACCTGAAAATTCCTGATGATGATCTGGCAATTGCAAATAAAAATCTCTCGAAGGAAGAAATGATGCGTTTGTATTATGCCGTTGGAATGGATGAAAGCATGAATTACAAAAACTACATCAAAGGCCAAACCGACCAGTTGTATTATGCCGGACAATTGCCTCCACAAAATATTTTGAACCCCATTGCGTGGGCTAAATTTATTCAAGCCTGGAAAAACGGAGATTTCAAGAAAAAACAATAAGCCAATACTATCGAAGAAACCTTTACGTTAGATTTGTAAATTATATGCAGCGCATCGTTCTTATTTAAGAATGGTGGGTTGAGGCTTATGAAAAGGTTTCTATTAATTCTTATTTCGTTCGTGTATTCTTCACTGGCTTTTAGTCAGAATGAAGCCGTTGTATTTGGTCAGGTAAAAGACACAACCGGCAAAGTGCTTGAGCTTGTTAATATTTCTGTGAACGGACTTTCAGTTGGTATTTCTACTGACAATGCCGGGAAATTTGAGTTGAAAGTTCATTCGGGTGAACGACTGACAGTTGCTGTTTCTCACCTTGGTTATGAAACAAAAGTCTATACCGTGAAACTGAAGCCGGGCGATCGGTATGAATTGAATCCAACGCTTTCAGGTGCTTCAACTGAATTGATAACTGCAACTATTGAAGATATAGAAACACGGCAAACAACTTTAAAACGTATTGACCCTGTAGCTGCTTCCGTAATTCCTACATCGGGCGAGGGTGTGTTTGCTTTGCTGAAAACATTGCCGGGTGTTTCTTCTAATAACGAAACCAGTTCCCAGTACAATGTGCGTGGTGGAAATTATGACGAGAACCTTATTTATGTAAACGATATTGAAATCTATCGCCCCTTTCTTGTGCGTGCAGGACAGCAGGAAGGCTTGAGTTTTGTGAATTCAGATCTGGTTTCATCCATCCTTTTTTCAGCCGGTGGTTTTGATGCAAAGTATGGCGATAAAATGTCTTCGGTGCTTGACATCACGTATAAAAGACCACGAGAATTTGCGGGTTCTGCAACAGCGAGTTTACTGGGTGTAGCTGCGCATCTGGAAGGTGTTACCAAAGACAAACGCTTCTCATTTTTATTTGGGGTAAGACAACGCACCAATAAATATGTGCTTACCAGTTTAGATACAAAAGGTGCCTACCAGCCGCGTTTTACTGATATCCAGACCTTGCTGACTTTTGATGCAAGCACTAAACTGACTTTTGAGGTAATGGCTAATTACAACCGAAACAAATACACGTTTGTTCCACAAGACAGAGAAACCGATTTCGGTACCATCAATGAGGCGTTGCGCCTTACCGTTTATTTTGACGGACAGGAGGTGAACAGTTTTGAAACAGCAATGGGCGCGTTGGCGGCAACATGGCGTCCGAAAACAAATCTGAAAATGAAATTTATTACTTCCGCATTTAATTCAAATGAGAGCGAAACCTTTGATGTAAGCGGTGAATACTGGCTGGACCAGCTGGAAAATAATTTTGGTTCCGATAATCTGGGCGAAGTAAAATTCAATCGTGGAGTAGGAGCGTACCTTAACCATGCACGCAATTACCTGAGTGCTTTGGTTGTAAATGCTGAACATAAAGGCTGGCTTACTTTGCCCAAGAGCAGAATTTTGTGGGGCGTAAAATATCAGCACGAATATGTAAACGATGAATTGAATGAGTGGAACTTAATTGACTCTGCCGGGTATTCCATTCCTCAGCAGCCGGGTGATGAAATTAACCTCAAATATGTTTACAAGGCAATTAATATTCTGGAGACAAACCGCTACTCGGGCTATTTAGAGCAGGACTGGCATTTCAGTGACAGCTCCAACTTTGCGCTGCACTATGGCGCACGTTTTAATTACTGGGATTTGAATAACCAGTTATTAGTTAGTCCGCGCGCCACACTCTCGTATCAGCCCGATTGGAAAAAGAGAAATATCCTCTTCCGCTTTTCTGCAGGATACTATTATCAGCCGCCATTTTACCGTGAGCTGAGAAATCTTTACGGAGAATTAAACCGCAATATCAAGGCACAGGAATCCATTCATTTTGTGTTGGGAGGCGACTACAATTTCACGGCATGGAAACGCCCGTTTAAATTGGTTGCCGAGGTGTATTATAAATACATGGACAACCTGATACCTTACGAAATTGACAATGTGCGTATCCGCTATTATGCCAATAACAATGCACGCGGTTATGCTACCGGTCTGGATTTGCGGGTGAACGGTGAATTTGTGAAAGGCATTGAATCGTGGTTTACCATGTCGGTTATGCAAACGCAGGAAGACATAAAAGATGACTTTTATTACGACCGCTTTAATTCTGATGGCGACAAAATTATTCCGGGATATACCATCAATACTGTTGCGGTAGATTCCATTCGTTATGAGCCCGGTTATATTCCGCGCCCTACCGACCAGCGTGTGAATTTTGGTATTTTCTTTCAGGATTATATTCCAAGAGTGCCTTCCTTGAAAGTGCATCTTAATTTTCTGTTTGGTAGCGGCTTGCCTTTTGGTCCGCCATCGTATGACCGCTATAAAGACACCTTGCGCATACCGCCTTACCGCAGGGTTGACCTTGGTTTCTCGTACCAATTGCTGGGCGAAAAGAAAAAATTATTAGGTCCTAAAAATCCGCTGAAACACCTGAGTTCGGTTTGGCTGAGCATGGAGGTTTTTAACCTCCTTCAGGTAAACAATACCATCTCTTATCTGTGGGTTGCCGATGTTACCGGCAGGCAATATGCCATACCCAATTACCTTACCGCACGCCAGCTGAATGTGAAGCTGATTGCGAGGTTTTAAAACTCTGGATAATTTATTTTTTGCTCAAAAAAGAAGAATACATCCACACGAGCTTTTCCTGCTCACGAATGTAATCGCTCATCAGAGCGTTGGTGCCTTCATCATCTGCCTTGCCTGCAATATCAAGCAATTCGCGTTGTTTAATAATAAGCAGTTTAAATGCTTCCAGAATTTCTTCCACCGCTTTTTTGCCGTCCGAAGTTTCTTTGGTTTCTTTTATGGATGCAGCTTTAAAATAATCTGAATAACGGTGAAGCGGGGTATGCCCTAAAGTTAAGATGCGCTCGGCAACCTCGTCAATTTTTAAAACAAGACCGTTGTATAGCTCCTCGAATTTCAGGTGCAGTTCAAAAAACTTTTCGCCTTTTATGTTCCAGTGATAGCCGCGCACGTTTTGGTAAAACACCGAATAGTTGGCAAGCAAGTCATTTAGTTTTGATGCCAGTTTTTCAGCCTCTTTTGTGTTTAAGCCTATTGAATTTAGTTTGCTCATGGTTTCTGTTTTTTGTTTGCAATAATGATGGTTTGTTAAACAATAGCACATGATTATTGTTTAATGATTTTATGAATTGCATCATATTTTGATGTTTATTTAAATTAAGCTACGTTTGTTAAAAATTCATAAATAATGTTAAAACCACTTTCCGTTACCATGAAACAATTTTTACTATTCACTATTTTCTATTTTCTATTTTCTGTTTTCACTTCTGCCTTCGCCTCGGGCGGTGTAGAAACCACCAACGATAAAAACGAAATCCGTTTTATAACAGACAACAAACGCATGCCCGATGTGGAGTTGCAAAACGAATTGCGCAACCGCGCCAACTGGCAAAATTTTGTGCAGCAGAACGGAACATGGTTCGTTATTTTTAACGAAGAAAACTCACGTCCCCATAAAGCGTTCGGAAAACCGATTTCAGTTTTTGGTGTTGACGGAAAAGGCCGCGCACTTAATTTTATCGGCACCCATTTGCAGGGATTTAATATACCTGCTGCCGACTTGAATTTTGTGAGTGCGGTAAAATCAGAAAACTACGAATACGTAAACTTTACGCAGGTCCACAATGGATTAAATGTGTTGAATAGTCGCTTTACAGTTAAGCTAACTGCTGACGGGAAAGTGGTGCTTTTTGGCGCTGATGTTTTCACAGATATTGCGGTTTCAACTGTTGCTGCAATTTCAGAAAGTGAAGCACTGATAAAAGCAATGGAAAACCTGGAAGGAACAATTACCAGCGTAGGTACGGATGGAGAACTCAGGATACTACCCGTTCCCCAGTTCAAAAGAAATGTTTACAAATTAGTGTACGAATTTTTGATTAAAACAGTGGATGCAAGCGGCATTCCCGCCAAATACAAAACGCTGGTAGATGCAGCAACAGGTGATGTGGTGATGCGCAAAAATCTGGTTTCGCATTTTCATCCAACTCCCGGTGGCGCTGAAGTAAACGTTACCGGAACGCTTTACACCACGCATAACTACGACCCAAGTTCTGTAAATGCTTTAGTGAATTTAAAAGTTACACAAGGCGGAAACACTGCCTACACCGATGCTTCAGGAAACGTAACCGGCCTCAATACCGGAACAACAACTTTTGAACTGGAAGGTCTGTGGAGTTCAGTGCGCACAAACGGAGTAACACCTACATTTGATGCTACCCTTGTAAACGGAGCCAACGCCATCAGCTTCGACAGCGATGCCAACATCCGTGAGATTTCGGCCTTCTATCATGTAAATATTGTGCATGATTACATGAAAACCTTTTATCCATCTTTCACCGATATGGACAATGCACTGCCTACCAATGTTGATGTTTCAGGTACCTGCAACGCCTTTTACGATGGGAGCTCCATTAATTTCTATGCTTCAGGAAGTGGCTGCAATTCATTTGCAACAGTAGGCGATGTGGTTTATCACGAATACGGACATGGAATCAATGACAAATATTATCAGTCAGTAGGAGCATTCTTTCAAAACGGTGCTATGGGCGAAGGCTACGCAGATATATGGGCCATGGGAATTACAGAAAACCCCGTACTCGGCATAGGCAATAGCTCTACCGATGCAACTAGTGTAATCAGAAGATATGACCAGGAGCCAATGGTTTATCCTCAGGATATTATAGGTGAGGTGCATAATGACGGTGAAATTATTGCCGGAGCATGGTGGGATTTAGGAGTTAATCTGGGAAACATTCAGCAAATGATGGCGCTCTATGCCGAAACATTTAATGCCGGTGTTACCGGACCTGATGGTGATGAAGGACAGGTGTATGTTGATATTCTTATTGAAGCATTAACAGAAGATGATGCCGTAAGCAACGGAGGCGATAATGATATCACCAACGGAACACCCAATGACCTTGATATTGTTAATGCATTTGATCGTCACGGTATAACATTGCTCTCCAACGCAACGCTAAATCACAATGCAATAACCGCAAACACCGGAAGCACACCCATTGATATCAATGCCACCATTACACTTGAATATCCATGGGCACTGGAAGATGCTAAATTGTTTTACAAACTAAACAGAAACGGTGCATGGACTGCTGCTTCATTGAATAATACAGGCGGAAATAATTACTCGGCTCAAATTCCTGCGCAGCCATTAGGAACATTGATCTCCTATTATCTTGCCTTGGAAAATCTGAATGGTGTTTTGTCTTCTGTATTGCCTGTGGCAGCTGAGGTTGATCCATACCCGAATACACCTTACTTTATTCTCAATGGTTTTAATCTGCAAAGCACCGAAGATTTTGACAACACGCAAGGCCAATGGACAGAGGGCCTGAATTCAGATAACAACGGAACAGGCAGTTGGGTAATTGATATTCCAATGGGTTCTTTTTCTGACGGAAATATTGTGCAAACAGATGAACAAACTACACCAGGAGGAATAGCCTGTGCCCTTACAGGTAATGCAACATCAACTTCTGCAGGGGTTGGAGAAAATGACGTAGATGACGGGCATACAACATTGGTTTCACCGGTTTTTGATTTAACGGGCTATACTAATCCGCTTTTTTCATTTATGAAATGGTACACCAATAATCCTCCAACAGGTGCAAACCCCGGTGCCGACTGGTGGCAGGTGCAGGTTTCGGATGACGGAACAAACTGGGAATACGTTGAAAATACCTTAACCGGAGAGCGTAACTGGAGAAGATATGCGTTCCGTGTTTCTGACTATGTTCAACTCACCTCCAATTTTCAGGTTAGATTTATTGCATCAGACAGCACAAGAGTAGGACAGAACCTTGATGGAGGAAGTCTTGTTGAAGCTGCAATTGACGACCTTAAATTGTATGAAGAAGGAATTGATGATAGCTACGTTGAAGAAAATAATGTAATCCATTTCAATGTTTATCCGGTTCCGGCAAAAGAAAATATCACTATTTCGTTTGAACTAAAACAAAGTGAAAACTTAAGTATTCAATTATTTAGTTCAGCCGGACAATTGGTAAAATCAATCAACGAAGGAAAAACTTCTTCCGGTTTTCAGAAATATACATTGGATGTTTCTAAACTTTCAGCAGGTGTGTATTTCCTGAATCTGAAATCAGGAGAAAATGCAGTTACACGTAAAGTGACTGTAGTTCGGTAATCATCGCTGAAGCGCATTCCTTTTCATAATTTCATGAAAAGGAATGCCTTCAATTTTGCTATCAACCCAGGCTAAAAGATCAATAGTTGAAAGCGCATTTCTTTCACCCGGCTCATAGCGGGCTTTCTCAAGTTGCTCGCGCAATTTTTTGAAGTTCTTATGTAAATCTTTCTTTGATTTTTTTGTTGTTATTGTTGTGTTTTTCTTCAAAAATGAAAGTAAGATATTCTCAAAATTGTACAGCCCTTCAAGCTTATTCAGGTAGCGTTGTGTTGATCGCGCCAGATAACTGAGCAATTCATCCCTGCCTTGCTCAAACTGTAAAATCATAGTAAGAATATGAGATGATGAATGGATATCTTCTACTGATTTCAGGCTGTTGTCATTATGAATGTTATTCATCCATTGATTAGCTT
>CAMBRL010000115.1 GCA_945870105.1 Chitinophaga pinensis | reverse complement strand
CCTTAGCTCCCGGAAAGCTGAAAACACTTTACATCTCTGGTGAAGAAAGCGAGCAGCAACTGAAGATGCGCGCTACACGAATCAATGAAAATAATACTTCGTGCTACATTCTTACCGAAACAAATACTTCCAAAATTTTTGCGCAGATAGGTGCGTTGCAACCCGAGTTGGTGATTGTGGATTCAATCCAGACGCTTTCAACCGACATGATTGATTCCTCACCCGGTAGCATCTCCCAAATTCGTGAATGCGCATCGGAGTTTTTACGTTTTGCTAAGGAAACTTCCACTCCGGTTTTTCTTATTGGTCACATTACCAAAGACGGAAATATTGCCGGGCCAAAAGTGCTGGAACACATGGTAGACACCGTGTTGCAGTTTGAGGGCGACCGCAATCATGTTTACCGCATTGTGCGTGCCGTTAAAAACCGCTTTGGTTCTACTCCCGAATTAGGAATTTATGAAATGCAGGCAAATGGTTTGCGTGAGGTAAGCAACCCTTCAGAAATTTTGCTTTCGCAGCGCGATGATAATTTAAGCGGCATCAGCATTGCCGCTACTATGGAAGGTTTGCGCTCGTTACTGATAGAAATACAAGCCTTGGTAAGCACCGCAGCTTATGGCACTCCTCAACGTTCCACCACCGGTTTTGACAGCCGCAGATTAAATATGTTGTTGGCTGTTCTTGAAAAACGCTGCGGTTTCCGCTTGGGAACAAAAGATGTTTTCCTGAACATCACAGGAGGAATAAAAGTAGACGACCCCGCAACGGACCTGGCCGTTATCTGTGCTGTGCTTTCTTCCAACGAAGACATTGCCATTCCCGGCAATGTTTGCTTTGCTGCCGAGGTAGGTCTTTCAGGCGAAATTCGCCCCGTTACCCGCATTGATGCCCGAATTGCCGAAGCTGAAAAACTAGGTTTGGAGAAAATATTTATCTCGGCCTACAGTAAAGGTATCGACACCAAAAAACACAATATTGAAATTGTGAAAGTGAAAAAAGTGGAAGATGTGTTTTCTGCTTTGTTCGGGTAGAACTTAAAACTCCGAACTATATCCTTTCTCCACAGCCTGCTGGACAATCGTCTTTTTTACCACACCCAAAAAGGTGTTGTTGTAACGGAACAATTCTAACTTATCTTTCTTGCGTTTCAGAAACTCCTCACGTTTCTGGCTCAGCATTTTTATGATGGAGATATATTCCTGGCGCTCGCTTATCTTATCTTCTACAAGTGTTTTCAGGTCTTCATCACTTATCTGTTCCATTTTAGGTGGAAGAAATTTGCGGTCAACTTTTGAGTAGTTGATGGTTTGTTTATTGGAAAGATCAATCAAGTCCCACCCGGCATTTTTACCTTGGTATAGTTTTGTTCCTTTCAAAAAACTGCGGGCTTCCGTTTCCCAATCGCTCACCGTATTGGTAAGCACATCTAAGCGTTCCTGCGTTTCAAAACGGTCTTTCCCAAATTCGCCATAATAAATATAGGTATTGTTGATGGCGCTGTTGGCTTCCACCAATAAATCGTTGTGATAGCTTTTTTCAAACACAATATTATTTCCTGCATTCAGCAGAATGTTGGCATAATCTCCGTTCCCCACTTCGCCAAGGTCTTTCCACTCCGCCTCATCCCTGCCGCTGGTAATATTAGGGAAGTACAGCGAAAATATTTTTATCCCTTTTTTTACTGCACTCTCGGCTGCTTTGCGGTAATCATAACCATTGCTCAGAGGACCATTGCCCACCAGAAAAATCAGTTTAATAGCATTGTCATCTTTACTCCAGTTATATTCATCCACCGCTTCCCTCAAGGCATTTCCGAAATACACCTTTCCCTTGGTAGCATTATCCTTTATGATAAACATTTCATTGGCCACATAGTCAATATCAGTAGTAAGGTCTGCTGCCATTTTTATATAAGCATTCTCTTCTTTAAAGCTTGGTCGGCCAAGCAGCATCAAGCCTATGCGGTAATTTGGTTCGGGCTTCAGGCGCGAAATATCGTTATTGATTTCCCAGAAATTATTGCGTACCGATGAAAGCAAGCCCGTGGTGCTCGAACTGATGTCAACTATAAAAACAATGTCTAACGGTGGTGATTGTATTTCCTGCGAAAAAGTAAAACCGGTAAAAAACAGGACTGCTAAAATGCTGCTGAAAAATCTTACCATATAATAATGTCCTGCCGTGCTATGCAATTGAAATTGCAAAAATAACGAATTCTGTGAATGAAGCAGATAACTAACTTTGCAACATGGATGAAGTATTTGAAGCAGAATGGAAAACAGTTGTAGCCCGCATTGAACAACAGTTTGGTGAAGACATTGACCTACAGGGAATATTGTTTCTGGTAGGTGTTCAGGAATTGGGACAAGGTTTCCGCAAGTTTGGAAAAGACGAAAAACTGAACGTAATGCACGTAGCCATTTGCACCTTGTTAAGCAACTATGGCTACTACGAGTTTGAAGGCAACGATGACGAAGGCTGGCCCCATTGGAAAGCTACTGAAAAACTACCCTCACTTAAACCCGGCCAGCAGATGCGCCTTATGAAAGAGGCGCTGATAGAGTATTTTAAAGAAGAAGCATAAAAAAAGCTCCTCGCCTTAGGCGAGGAGCTTTTTTTATAGGATAAGAAAGAACTTGTTTAAGGTCTTACAATAATTTTCTCTACTTCTTCTCCGGCTTCCAGTTCAACATAACCTTCAGGGTCGCCATCTACAAATACTTTCAAAATTCCGGGGTTTGTAAATTGGAAATGTGCCGTTCCGTCTGTAAGTGTTGTAGCCATTGTGTCAATAATACAAAGAGGATTTTCTATATCATCACACCATAACCTCACATCAGCTCCAACAATTGGCTCTTCCAGCGAATCCTGAACAATCACTAATACTTTGCAGGCTTTGCTTTTTTTGCAGGAAGTAATACCAAAACCAATTACTCCGGTTACTAAAATAAGGCTTAAAATTGCTCTGAATTTCATTAGTATCTTTGTTTAATAATTAATATTGTGTGCGTTTCCTTTTTGCGGGAAACAAAATTAATAAAAATAAAACACCATGCTAAAATCTTTTATTTCGTTTGCGTTAAGTCTTTTCGCCTTTTTTGCTGTTACTGCACAAAACGGGAAAGAACCTGTGGTACAGATTTCTACTAATTACGGCATTATTAAGGTAAAGCTCTATAACGAAACCCCTGTTCACCGCGATAACTTTCTGAAACTGGTAAAAGAAGGCAAATACGAGGGAACCGATTTTTACCGTGTCATCAATACCTTTATGATACAGGGCGGTGAGGTGAAAGGCGGAGGAAAGATGAAAACACTTCCTGCAGAAATTGTTCCCGGAAAATATCACAAACGCGGAGCCTTAGCCGCAGCGCGCGAAGATGATTTGGTTAATCCTGAAAAAGAGTCATCACCTTCTGAATTTTATATTGTGGTAGGCAAAGTTTATGAGTACGATATGATGGACCGCATTGGCGATCGCATGGGGTATAAATTCAATCAAGAACAGAAGAAAGAATATTCAACAACCGGAGGCGCACCTCATTTAGATGGCGGCTATACCGTTTTTGGTGAAGTAATTGAAGGTATGGATGTAGTAGATAAAATTGCTGCAGCCCCTGTAAATGGCGAAACTCCGCTGGAAATTATTTCAGTGAAAATGAAAGTTGTTGAATAAATAGCCAATCGCACATGAGTTTTCGCATCAATAGTTTTGAAGAATACCAAAACGAATACACCAAAAGTGTTGAAAACCCTGAGCAATTCTGGGCAGACAAAGCAGGACACTTTCAGTGGCGCAAAAAGTGGGACAAAGTACTGGAATGGAATTTTGAAAAGCCAGATGTAAAATGGTTTATTGGCGGCAGACTCAACATCACCGAAAATTGCCTCGATCGCCATTTAGCTGAAAGAGGCGACCAGATTGCCATAATCTGGGAACCCAATAGCCCAAACGAGGAAGTAAGAAAGCTCACTTACAAAGAACTTCATGAAGAGGTTTGTCGCTTTGCCAACGTTCTTAAAAACAACGGAGCAAAAAAAGGCGACCGTATCTGTATTTATATGCCAATGGTTCCCGAACTAGCAATTGCTGTTCTGGCTTGTGCGAGAATTGGCGCTATTCATTCCGTAGTGTTTGGTGGCTTCTCATTCAGTTCCCTTGCCGACAGAATAAATGATGCCGAGTGCAACCTGGTTGTAACTGCCGATGGCGGTTACCGTGGAGCAAAAGATATTCCGCTGAAAGTAATAGTGGATGAGGCTTTGCAAATATGTCCTTCGGTGAAAAAGGTAGTTACGCTGAAGCGCACCGGAATTGCAGTGAATATGCAAAGCGGAAGAGATGTTTGGTGGCACGATGAAGTTAAGAAAGCAACCACAGAATTTGTTGCCGAAGAAATGGATTCAGAAGACAAGCTGTTTATTCTCTACACTTCCGGCTCAACAGGAAAACCAAAAGGTGTGGTGCACACTATAGGTGGCTATATGGTTTATACAGCCTATACTTTTCAGAATGTATTTCAGTATAAAGAGGCTGAGGTTTTCTGGTGTACTGCTGATGTGGGTTGGGTAACAGGGCACTCATACCTTATATATGGTCCTTTATTAAGCGGTGCTACAACCTTGATGTTTGAAGGCATTCCAACCTTTCCCGATGCCGGTAGATTCTGGAGCGTGATTGATAAACATAAGGTGAATATATTTTACACCGCACCAACTGCAATCCGCTCGCTCGAAGCAATGGGATTGGATTTTGTAAAACCCTATAAATTGGATTCATTAAGAGTTTTGGGAAGTGTTGGAGAACCTATTAACGAAGAAGCATGGCATTGGTATGAAGAGAATATTGGCAAGAAAAATTGCCCGATTGTAGATACCTGGTGGCAGACAGAAACGGGAGGAATAATGATTTCACCATTAGCCGGAATTACCAAAACAAAACCATCGTTTGCAACACTTCCGCTTCCCGGAATTCAACCTGTTTTATTAGATGAGAAAGGCAATGTATTGGAAGGAAATAATGTAGAAGGCCGCTTGTGTATGAAATTTCCCTGGCCTTCTATTATCCGCACCACCTATGGAAACCATGAGCGTTGTCATGATGCTTATTTCTCACAATTCAAAGGCTATTATTTTACAGGTGATGGCTGTAAACGTGATGAAAATGGCTATTACAGAATTACCGGTCGAGTAGATGATGTAATAAAAGTTTCAGGCCACTTATTAGGAACAGCAGAAATTGAAAATGCTATTAATGAGCATCCCGATATTGTGGAAAGCGCTGTAGTTGGTTTCCAGCACGACATCAAAGGTTGGGGTATTTATGCCTTTGTAATTGACGAACACGGAAGAACTGATACCGATGAACTGAAAAAAGAAATTATTGCTACCGTAAATAAATTCATGGGTGCCATTGCCAAACCCGATAAAATACAAGTGGTAAAAGGTTTGCCCAAAACCCGTAGTGGAAAAATAATGCGCAGAATATTGCGCAAAATTGCCGAAGGGGATGTTGCCAACCTTGGTGATACATCAACGCTGCTTGACCCTGCGGTTGTGGATGAAATTAAATTGGGAGCCATTTAAGTTTTGCCACTAAGTTCACAAGAACACGAAGTTTTTTCTTGTGAACTTAGTGTTCTTAGTGGTGAAATAATCTCTACTTTCGGCAAGCTAAAATTTTGATTTGCTCAAGCTCGACCAGATAAAAGCCCCTATTGCTGCTGAAATGGATTCATTTGAATCGCACTTTCGCGATTCAATGAAAAGCAAGGTTGCGCTGCTAGACAAAATCACACATTACATTGTTAAACGCAAGGGCAAGCAAATGCGGCCCATGTTTGTTTTTCTTTCTGCAGGAATGTGTGGCGGAATTAATGATTCTACTTTTCGTGCGGCAACATTAATTGAACTTTTACATACCGCTACATTGGTTCACGATGATGTTGTGGATGATTCCAACGAGCGCAGAGGTTTTTTTTCTGTAAATGCACTTTGGAAAAATAAAATTGCAGTGCTGGTGGGTGATTATTTGCTTTCGCGCGGACTGTTGCTTTCTGTTGAAAATAAAGAACACCGTTTGCTGGGAATTGTAACCAATTCAGTTCGTGAAATGAGTGAAGGTGAATTGCTTCAGATTGAAAAGGCACGCAAACTGGATATTGACGAGACTGTTTATTTTGAAATCATCCGCCAGAAAACAGCGTCATTGATTGCATCCTGTTGCAGTAGTGGCGCAGCATCTGTTTCAGATGATGATGCATTAGCCGAAAAAATGCGACTCTTTGGCGAATATGTTGGAATTTCTTTCCAGATAAAAGATGATTTGTTTGATTATGAGCTTGCCAATGAAACCGGCAAACCCAGCGGCATTGACATCAAAGAAAAAAAGATGACACTTCCTTTGATTTATAGTTTGAATAAATCAACTAAAAGTGAAAAACGCCACATCATCAACATTGTTAAAAATCACAATACCGATATGAAAAAAGTGGCTGAGGTAATTGAATTTGTTAAGCAGAAAGGCGGTATCACTTATGCAGAACAAAAAATGCTCGAGTATCAGAATAACGCATTGAAAATGCTGAATGATTTTAGCGAAAGCACTTACAAAACTTCACTTATTGAGTTGGTTCAATTTGCAACCAGAAGAAAGAAATAAATGTCATGCTGAACTTGTTTCAGCATCTGTATTTAAGATTCCGAAACAAGTTCAGAATGACGAAATACTACTTAGAAAGTAATTCTCTTACAATCTTAGAAATCACACTTCCGTCTGCCTTTCCACTTAGTTCTTTAGTGGCAGCGCCCATCACTTTGCCCATGTCGGCAGGTGAAGATGCGCCAACAGTTGTAATAATATTCTGAAGAATAGCTTTCAATTCATCTTCACTCATTTGTTTAGGAAGATAGTTTTCAATAACGGCAGCTTGCGAAATTTCCACATCGGCTAATTCTTGTCTTCCTTGTCCAATATAAACTTCTGCAGTTTCTTTACGTTGCTTCACCATTTTTTGCAGGGCTTTAAGTTCTGTTGCTTCGCTTTGCCCTTCTGGTGAAGTTTTCAAAAGCAGCAACGCAGATTTAATAGCACGCAAAGCTTCCAGTTTTGAAGCATCTTTTGCCAGCATGGCGTTTTTAATGTCGGTGTTGATTTGGTCGGTTAGGTTCATTTTATTTGTGATTAAGTGATTTGGTTATGTGTCATGCTGAGCGTAGTCGAAGCATCAATTATTATTGCCCTTCGACTACGCTCAGGGTGACAATCTATGTTTCATTCGCCACTTCTTTCAACACTTCCGCATTCATTTCGTGTTTGCCATCAAAGGTAACTATGTTGTATTTAAAGCCTGCGCTATCAAGAAATTTCTTGTAGTCCTCCGGTTTTAGGTATTCTAAATATTCGTCCTGATGACCATAAACAAGGGTAACAGGAATAGAACTGAAACGGTTTCCATGAATAGCTAAATCCACATCTACCGGAAATGTGCCTGCCCACATAATTAGCCGGTTTACTTTAACATTGCTTTGTGCCAGCCAACGACAAACTGTTGCTGTGCCTTGCGAAAAACCAAGCACATTCAGTTTTACTTTATTGAAATCAACCTCCGAAAAAAGTTTGTCGAATAACAAATTCAGAAAGTTGAGGTAATCCCTGACTTCATTTTCGCGGTCTTCTTTGGTCATCCATGCTGCACCCATTCTTCCGGAAACGCCATCTAAGTAAAATTTTGAAAGGCCTTCCGGAGCAACTACAAAAGTCTTATCGTTTTCCACCAGTTGAAAGTGTTTGATAAAATATTCAGCCAGTTGTCCGTAGCCATGACAAACCAGCCAAATAGTTTCGGTGTTTGCATCTATATTTCCTGAAGTGTAATAACGTCCTGTCTTACTTACGGTAATGGTATGTTGTGTCATTTTTTTAAATCATATCGAAACAAATCCTGATTGGTCGACAGAAAAACAGTGTTAAGCGAAAGTTTTCAAATAAGTAATGTCAATAACTAACTTCAACCATCACAATCAGAATTTATTCAGTGCGGCAAATATACTCTATTCTGTTTTTCTTTTTTCTGAGCGCATTTGCGAACAATGTTCTTGCACAATGCTCAATGGTTGTGTTGAGCGTTGAAGAAAAATCTGCACAAGCAGATGTTATTTTTGATGGAAAGGTTTTAGCAAAAAAATGTTTTTACGATGCGACCGGAAATATTTCAACTTCCAACACCATTCAAGTTGCTACTCAAAAATCAGGAAATGAAATTCCTCTTTTGATTGAGATAATTACACCCGGAGGCGTGATGGAAGATAAAGCCCAAATTCATTTTCCGGGATTTAATTTACAAGTGGGTGATGTGGGAACCTTTTACTGCACCGAAAAAAACGGCAAGTATTTTCCGGTTGCACTTTCACAAGGCTTTGTTCCGTATGAAGTAACGGAAGAAAAATCAACTGCCGCAGAAATTTCTACTATCACACCTTTAAACATTACCGCAGGAACTCAGGATGAGATAACAATTATCGGTACTGATTTTGGCAACAGTCAGGGTAACGGAGCTGTTTCATTTCGTAATGCAGACAATGGTGGTGCAGGTTGGGTAACTATTCCTGCGGGACCACATTACATCTTGTGGACTAACACGATGATAAAAATGCTCATTCCTACCTACACAGAAAACGGAGTTACAGTGGCGGGTTCAGGAAATATAAAGGTAACAACTTCATCAGGCGCAATCGTGCAAAGCGCCCAGCAGGTGAATATACATTATGCCTTGAGTGAGTTGGTTTACAATAGTCAGATAGGCAAAATAGCACTTGCGGCTGCAGATATCAGCGGAGGATATACTATGAAAATGAGTTCACTGTTTTCGCAAAATACACAGGCAATGTATGCCTTGAAAAAAGCGATGACCACCTGGCGCTGCAATACCGGAATAAATATTTCACTAGACACGGTAAACTATCTTCATGGCATTACTGCTTATAATGACGGATACAGTTCCATTTCATTTGATGAACAAGGTTTGCTGCCCGCAGGTGCGTTAGCCACTACCGTTATTTCAGTTTCGGCCTGCAACAATGAAGGTATAGTGAACTGGCAGCTGAGTGAAGCGGATATGATTTTCAGTTCTTCGGCTTTGTGGAATACAGGAAGTGGACAACCTTTTAATAATTATTATGACTTTGAATCGGTTGCGCTGCATGAATTTGGACACTTGCATCTTGAGCAGCATAATAATAATGCATCATCGGTTATGTATTATCTAATAAATTCTGGCGAAACCAAACGCAATCTCTTTAATGACAGTGGACTTGACGGAGGAATTCATGTGATGCAGAACAGTGTTAACCCCGGATATAGTTGCAATAGTTTTGAGAACATTGTTCCATTAAATGGTGGTAATTGCAGCATGGTTGGAATTGATGATAAGGAGCAAACCGCAGAAAACAGTGTTACTGTTTTTCCTAATCCTTCGCAGGGAAATTTTACGCTTAACTGGAATGATTTCACAAAAGGTGTGGTTCAGGTAAACATTCACAATCAAATTGGCGCATTGGTTTTATCGCGTACCTTCACCAATCAGAATTCAGCATCGTTCAATCTGCCGCTTGCAGCGGGAATGTACTTTATTGAATTGCAGAGCGAAGAAAAAATCATTACCCGAAAACTCAGTATTCAATGAGCGGAAAAACTGCTCTTATTGCAGGTGCCAGCGGATTAATCGGCAGTCATGTTCTTCAATTGCTTGCAGATGACAACGATTTCAGCAGAGTAAAATTAATTACCCGAAAACCACTTGCCATAAACCTCGAAAAGGTTTCGGAAATTATTGTTGACTTCGATTCACTGAACCAGTTTTCGCAACGGCTTACTGCAGATGTGGTATTTTGTTGTTTAGGCACTACCATAAAAACTGCGGGCTCGCAGGCAAATTTTCGGAAAGTAGATTTTACCTACTGCTTTGAATTAGCCAAGGCCGCCAAAGCGCAGGGCGCCAAACAATTTATCCTTATTTCATCATTGGGTGCTGACGATAAGGCATCAAATTTTTACCTGCGCACCAAGGGTGAAATTGAAAACGCTATTGCTGCTCTTAATTTTGATAGCTTCTGTATACTTCGCCCTTCCATGTTGCTGGGCGACAGAAAAGAAACACGAATAGGCGAGAGCATAGGCAAAGTTTTTATGCAGGCAACAGGTTTTCTGTTTGCCGGTCCGCTAAAAAAATACAAAGCCATAGAAGCTCAAACCGTTGCCCGCTGCATGGTGCAGCTTGCCAAAAATCCCGAACCAGGAAAACTGATTTTTGAGAGTGATGTGATTGCACATTACGCGAAATAATTTCGGTTGCTCTTAAAAAGACCCCTGTTTTTGTTTACAAAACACGCGCTGTCCTGTATTGCATTGTGCCTTTTGTAAAGGAAACAGGCGTTGGCATATATACCATCAGGTGTTTTGTTAAAAAAATACGCACAGTTATATATGACATCCTGTGTTTTGTAAACAAAACACCCGCTGTTACACATGCCATTCTATCTTTTGCTTACAAAATAACCAATGTCATATATGCCATTGGCTGTTTTGAACTAAAAACACGCTCCCGCATATATGCCAGACCGAGTTTTGTAAAGAAAACAGGCGCTGCAATATATGACAGCGTGTGTTTTGCTTAGAAAACACGCGGTGGCATTGTTGAAAATCAATGATTTAGGTAAAAATGGGCTAAAAAGTAAAAAGGTGCAACGTTTGCAGGCTGCACCTTTTGAGGGTGTCCGGGCATTACAGCCCCGACAGGGATAAAGATACTATAAATCTGTATAGCTCTCTTTGGTTATCGCAAACTCAGGGTCAACAATTTTTACCTCATCATACGTTAACTCATACAATTTATAAACCATCAGGTCTATTTCTTCATCGGCATCTGTTATCTGTTTTTTTATTGCTTGTGCCTTTTCTTTTTCAGTATTAAAATACTGCATCCACTCTGCTTCTTCGGGCAAGGTTAGTTGTACCTTGGCTTTTTTTAGTTCTCTTAGAAAGTCTTTAAATTCTAAACCATCCCAGTTTTGGAGTTTGGTGCTCAACTTTTCTATTTCAAATTTAGAAAGTAAATGAGCAGAAAACATATTCTTCAGTTCAGCTAATTGGTTTTGTTTTACATTCATCATATCAGCAAATTCAACAAAAGGAATCTGTTTATCATTTTGTATTCTCTTTATGTATGTATTTTTAATGTTTGGAGCTGAAAATAAAAGATAACCTCCCGCCATTCTTAACCCGTCAAAAAGACATTCAAACAAGTAATTGTAGAGTTTTGAATTAATCCAACATAAAACATATTCAGGAACAAAATCTTTATTAAAAGAGTGAATACAATTTGTATTAATTGAGGCGTAAACGCCTTCTTTATCATAAAATGCTTCACATTTTAAACCAATTTTTGAAATAACAATTTTAGGAGAAGAATAGAGAGAGTGTCTATTCTTTGAAATTGCATTATTTAGTTTAGGAAGAAAGGGCTGTAAATAAGTCTTTCCTTTGTCAGTCAACTTATCTAATCCCCAAGTTGTAGTATAAGGGTCAATAGTACCCGTATTGATTAATTTATAACCTTCATTCTCATTTATTAGTTTTGAGTAATCATCTTGTAACCCCTCCTAAAAATCGGACTGTTTAAAAGTAGAAAAATAATACATTTACTAAAAACAGTCAAACGATGAAAAAAAGCAAACACAGTGAAACGCAAATCATACAGGCGTTAAAAG
>CAMBRL010000114.1 GCA_945870105.1 Chitinophaga pinensis | reverse complement strand
AGCAGCTACGAAGTAATACAGGCAGAAGAAGTAAGTTTAAGATAGCTGAAAGCCATTCTTAAATCTGATTAATTAAAAACACTTTGCGCTATAATTTTTATGCCTGATAAAAAAGAGGAATCAACCGAGAACAAATTATTAAGAAAAGCGCAGCAAGAAATTGTGCGCAGTCAGGTGGAGCGTTTTCGCAGAGATTATGACGACTATTTTAACCGCAAGGACACCGAAAAACTGGTGAAATTTTTCTTTGAACAGATTTATGATCTGGAAGCGCAGGATACCATTATTCAAATCGCCATTAACACGTATCAAAAAGTAAAAGGAAAACTGAACGAACACACGCGTGAGAACCTTGAAAACCTGATTGAGCTAAATCAACTCACGCATGCACTTGACAGAAGAATGGCTGAACTGCTGATTAAAAAAGGCTGGAAAGAGGGCAAAAAAATAAGTCTTGAGGAATACTTTGAGCTTTATAAAGAACTGGGAATGGAAGCAGAAAGGCGCGAACAATTATTGTCTTCTTTAAAATGCATGCTGGTTAGTCATCAACTGGCGCACCGCCCGTTTAATGAAGTGTTGCTGAAAGCTGCCTACGGCTTTGCCATTATGTTTGGCGTTATGCCGCTTTATCATTTTGCAAACGATGGTTACAAAGCAACTGCTGCTGTCAGCAAAGAAGTATTCAATAAATTTATTGACCGCGTTACGGAAGTAGAGTTGGGGAATATTAATAAGGCTTTCGGGGAGTAGGCGCTCACCACTAAGAACACAAAGTTTATTATTACAAACTGTCACTTCGAGCGTAGTCGAGAAGTTTAGCGGCTTCTCGACTACGCTCGAAGTGACAAAATTTACCTCAGCACTTCAAACTTCTTCACTCCCACTCCATCATTGCTTTGAAACTGCAGGTAATAAATACCTGATGAAAAAGAGGAAATATCAATGGTTTTGTTTTGCCCTTCGACTACGCTCAGGGTGACAAGCTGTCCTTGAGCATTGTAGATTTTTATTTGCCCTTCGACTAAGCTCAGGGTGACAAAATTACTAGCCGGATTTGGATACACAGAAAAATTGATTTCGGAGTTATGCTCTGTTACTGAAGCAACAATGCCCGGGTCGTTGATGATATCATCGTATTGTGATCCCTGACGAACATACACCGGAAACTCGCTTAACGGAAAATTCAATGCTTCGGTGCTGCCGCCTGTTTTTACTACGGTGGTATCAAAGAGGTAAATCCAGTTATCGCCTGCAGGGAAGTGAACGGTAAGATTTCCTCCTGCATCCATAAGCGGTGTTACAAAAATATCGGGGCCCAGCATAAAGCTGTAATCTGTTTTATTGAAAAACTGCATGAGCGAAACTCCTGCAGTATTTGCAGCTTCGCTTTCGGGCATCAGGTAAGGAATAAGTGAGGTATGCAGTTTTGCAAACCTGCGGTAGATGCTGTTGGTTTCTTCATCAAACATCCAGGGACGGTGTTCACCTCCGCCACCATTTTCCATTAAGGGGGAAAGCGCACCCAGCTGTGCCCAGCGGATAAACAATTCTTTATCGCGGCCAAGACCGGGATACAAATCCACATCAGAACGGTAGCCACCAATGTCAGAACCAAAAGCAAGATAGTTGTAAGCATCGGAATGATACATGTTGTTCAACGCATCTTCCATGCCTCCCCAATCACCATCCTGATCACCAACCCAGCACGAGAAACAAATGTCGTGCGGAGTAAAGGCAACAAAATCACCGCCTATATCAAACTGTGCATAGTTATCAATGGGGCGCGACATATTTACCCGTTTATTGCCTAAGCGTTCGCGGGTATAATCATGAAATAACTGATAGTATTTATGTGAGTAATCCAGACGAGCAACATTAGCTGCGAGGTAAGGTGAGTATTTTGCACCTATTGCATAATAATCAGTTCCATCGCATTTCCAGCCATCAATTCCCATGTCGAGAATGGGATCCATTAAACCTTTCCACCAGGCAACGGCATCGGGATTGTAAAAGTCAATGATGCTGCCTGTTCCTTTCCACCAGTCAACAAGGGCTGGACCATCTGTTGCGTTTTGTTGCATAAAATATCCGAGCGCTGCAATGCTGTCGTATAGAGGTTGCACTTCTACATTTATAATTCCGGTAATCCAGAAAAGTGTTTTTACATTTTTAGAATGGAAATAATCTATCATTCCCTGCATGTCGGGATAGAGTGAATCTTCATCTACTACAAAGGTGTTGTAGCCCGTTTCCCAGGGACTATCAATAATAATAGCACCTACCGGAATATCGTTTGCCAGATAATCATCCGTTATCTGTGTTGCACTTTGTGTAGTGCCTTCGCCTTCCCATATCCAGTGAGAGAAAACCCAGGCAGGCCAGTCTAAATTATAATTATCAATGGTGTCAGTAGGATCATACGCAGTAGAAAAATCAGGAGCGGGAGCTTCGTTATTTTGCGCATGCAAAAGCAAAAAAGAGAAAGCAAAGATGATGGAGAGTGCAAGTTTTTTCATGCTATAACGTTTTGATTTGTTGCAGCAAGGTGGGAAAATTTTTTGAAATCATTGCATCAGCTTTTGGCGGATGGTAGCAACCAACATGTGAATAGCTACTTTATTCTCGCCACCCTGAGGAATAATAACATCGGCAAAGCGCTTGGTAGGTTCAATGAACTGCACGTGCATTTCTTTTACCACTGTATAGCGTTCAATTACCTGATGGGCGGTGCGCCCTCTTTCGTGCATATCGCGTTCAATGATTCTGATAAGGCGGTCGTCCGGTTCGGCATCTACAAATACTTTGATGTCGCATAATTCGCGAATGCGCTTATCGGTGAAGAGCAAAATGCCTTCAATAATTATTACCTGTTTGGGTTCAATATTATTGGTTGCAGAGAGGCGCACAGAGGTGATGTAATCATAAACAGGTTCTTCAATGGCAATGCCTTTGCGCAGTTGTTGTACATGATTTACAAGCAGATTAAATTCTATGCTGTCGGGATGATCAAAGTTGATGCTTCTGCGCTCTTCTTCAGAGATGTGGCTGCTGTCTTTATAATAACTGTCTTGCGAGAGTATGGCTACCTGAGCAGCAGAAAAAGAATTCATTACTTCTTTTACTACTGTTGTTTTGCCCGAGCCCGAGCCACCAACTATTCCTATTATAAGCATACAAAAATTTTGCGCAAGATAGTAAAAGTGTTTTGGGACAAGCGCCAAATAGCGTGTATTATCTTCATTTTATTAGGGGGCTTGCAAGGTTTGAATTGATTATTCAAAAGCAGACATAACAGATTTTCCAGTCCAGCAATCAGGAGGAGTTACTCCGAATATTTTTGTAAGCGTTGGGGCCGTATAAAATGTTTCAACCGGTTCAGTTATTTCAAAACTTTTTTTAATTCCGGGGCCTGAAATAATCCAGGGGATTTCAACTTCTTCAAGCGTTGGTCCACCATGACCTTTGCCTATTCCTCCGTGGTCAGCCGTAACCAGAATAATGGTATTTTCAAAAATACCCGCCTGCTTCAGTGCATTGATAATAAATCCTGCCAGCGAATCGGCAACTTCTACTGCTTTAAAATATTCAGGTGTTCCATGTCCCAGCATATGGCCGGCATGATCAACATGATCGAAATGAAGAAACAAAAAATCAGGTTTTTTTCTTTTTATATAATGTGCTGCTCTGCGTGCAGTTCTCATCTCATTAATGCTGCTTTCTAATCTGTTAAAAGCATAACGGTCGGTTAATCTTCCAAACCTTACCCAATCGTGGAAGCAGGCAATTTTTAAATGCTTGCGCTGATCGCGTATAACTCCAAAAACAGTTGGCCATATTCTGCCTTTTCTTCTTCCGCAAAAGGTTTGTTTACGTCCATCAATGCGGTCCCACTTATTGGTAAATATTCCATGTTTTTCGGGTGGTGCACCCATAATCATTGATGCCCAGTTTGAGCTGCTGGATGTTGGCATAACAGCATGCGCATGAAATGTGTGCGAACCGTTTTTTATCAACTTACAGTGTTATTTTGCTGCTTGCAGTTAGTTATGCTCAGGCTCAAACAGAGCAAGTACGCAAACAACATTTTAACATCAGCAAAACCGGTTTAGCCATTGAAGGTTATGACCCTGTGGCTTACATAACCGAACAAAAAGCAAAAGAAGGGAAACCGGAATTCAGCAACTCATACAAAGGCATTACCTATCGCTTTGCAAATGAGGGCAACAAAAAACTATTTATTGCCAATCCCGAAAAATATGAGCCAGCCTATGGCGGCTGGTGTGCCTATGCCATGAATTATGCAGGAAAGAAAGTAGAAGTAGATCCTAAAACATTTAAGATCATTGACGGGAAAACAAACCTGTTTTACAATTTTTATTTCAACAACACCCTTACCGACTGGAATAAAAGTGAACCTGCTTACAAAACGAAAGCCGACCAAAACTGGGACAAAATTATAGCTCAAACAAAATGAATAAAACCACCACCATCGTCCTGTGGATTGCACAAATCACAGCGGCTATTATTATGTTGCAAACACTGTATTTTAAATTCAGTGCTTCGCCTGAATCGGTTTATATTTTTACCACCGTTGGCATGGAGCCTTATGGAAGAATTGGTATCGGCATTGGAGAACTCATTGCATCGGTATTGTTATTTATTCCTGCTCTGCGCTGGATGGGTGGCTTAATGGGAATGGGATTAATGAGCGGTGCCATTTTTTTTCACCTCACTATATTAGGAATAGATGTTATGGGCGATGGAGGCAAACTATTTTTTATGGCGCTGGCAGTGTTTGTCGCTTCGGGAATAGTTGTTTTACTTGAAAGAGAAAACATGATTATCTTTATCAAAAAAATAAGACCTGCATGATTAAGAAAGTTGAATTATTGCTGATAATAGCTGCCTTTACCTTTGCTGCTAAATCACATTCGCAGGGTTGCAGTGATGCCGGATTTTGTACAATCGGTGCACTAAATCCCCAAATTATTGCCGATACCCTGGGCAATGAAAAAGTTTATAAAAATAATTTCCACCTCTCCCCCACTTTTGCAATGGGTGAGCAGGGTGTAACTATTTTTTATTACACACCTGAAGTAAACCTGGCTGTTGTTAAGGGGTTAAACTTTCAGGCAAAAATGCCTTATGTATATGCTTACGGAAACCTGGGCAGCAATTATGGCATAGGTGATATTTCAACTTCACTCAGCTACTCTCATTTTTTAAACAAACACAGTTCACTTTCCTTTACATTGGGTTCAAAAATACCTACCCACAATGCAGCAACCTGCGAAAACGGAAGACCGCTTCCCATGCCTTATCAACGAAGCTTAGCAACGTATGACGGAATAATCGGTGTTAAGTTCATGTACAAAACCTGGAATTTTTCTGCGGGTTATCAACGTGTGTTAGCCAACAAAAATGAAAATGGTTTTCTTGCTTCACGCTGGACAGGTGATGCAGATGCACAAAAGTATTTTGTATCCAATAAATTAAACCGCGGTGACGATATGTTACTGCGTGCCGAGAAAATTTTTATCCTTAAAAAAATAAATCTCTCTGCAGGATTACTTGGAATCTACAGATTGAATAAAGATAAATACACCGATGCTACCGGAGTAGAAACAGAATTGGCAGGTTCAAGTGGTGTGACTTTAAATATTACCGGTTCGGCAACATATATTTTCACACCAAGATCAAGTTTCGGATTAAACTTCGGCTTCCCTGTTTTAGTGCGCGAAACCCGTGCTGACGGGCTTACCCGTTCCATGGTAGTAAGTCTTGCTTATCAAATCAATTTTAATTTTAAAAAATAAATGTTGCGTTCTACCTCCGCTGAAATAATTACGCAAGTAATAACCGTTACTGAAAAACTCAGCAATGAAGAATTTGCCCGTCCGCTTGCTATACTTAACGGAAGCAGCATAGGCAAAAACATCCGCCACATCATTGAATTTTATGATTGTCTGTTGCGTGGCTATAAAAACGGAACAGTAAACTACGATGCCCGTGAGCATAACACACTACTGGAGAATGATAAATTTCTGGCTACCGAAACGCTTGAAATCATAAAAGAAAAAATAATGAACTCATCTGATAAGCAACTTACACTGCTTGTTAATTTTTCAAACGATGAAGCAGCAGTCAACAGCATAGCCACCACAGTTTACCGCGAGCTTATTTATAACATTGAACATGTGGTGCATCATGCCGCCATTATTAAAATAGCTCTTAAAAGTTCTTTTCCTGAAGTAGCCGTTCCCGAAAATTTCGGAATAGCCTATTCTACGGTAAAGTATGCTAAACAACAACAGGAAGAAGAAAAGCTGCACGTTCAGTAAATGAAAAATCGTTTGCCACTCTGGCTGGCAAAAATCATTTATTATGAATACTGGCCGGTAACCTGTTTTTATTTCCCGCTTACACTTTACTGGTTGCTTTTATCGCTGCGTGCACGTTCACTTACTTATTACACAGCAGTAAACCCTGCCATTGAACATTCAGGTTTCTGGGGAAATTCAAAAGGTGATGTGCTCAAACTTATCCCTTCTGAGTTTTTACCACTTACACTATACTTTTCTTCTGCCGATAAAACGGAAACAATACTTACTGCAATGCAAAAAGCAGAGCTTGATTTTCCTGTTATCTGCAAGCCCGACAAAGGCGAGCGCGGTTTTCGCGTTGAAAAAATAAATTCTGTCAATGAACTTGAAAACTATGTAAACACTAGCGTTGGAGAATTTATTCTGCAGGAATTTATTACCTACCCTATTGAATTGGGAATACTTTATTACCGCCTGCCCGATGGAACAAAAAGCGAAATTACTTCGGTAACTAAAAAAGAGTTTATGTCTGTTACAGGTGATGGTGTTTCAACAGTAAAAGAATTAATGAATGCATCATTGCGTTCACGTTTTCAATTAGAAAGCACAACTATAAAGCTAGGCAACCAAATGAATCGCATTTTTAAAAAAGGCGAAACACTCATAATTGAACCCATCGGAAACCATTGCCGCGGAACGGAATTTATCAATGCCAATGATTTAATCAATGCGCAACTGCTGACAGTATTTGATAAGCTTGCCTCAAAGATGCCCGGCTTTTATTACGGTCGTTTTGATTTAAAAGTAAAAAGCCTTGACGATTTATATGCCGGTAAAAACATAAAAATAATGGAGCTTAACAGTATTGCTTCAGAACCTGCTCATATTTATGGCAAGGGTATGAACCTGCTGAAAGCCTTTCAATCTGTGCTTTTCCACAGTAACATTATTTTCAGAATTGCCATGCAGAATAAAAAACTGGGCATACAATTTACCCCCTTGTTTGCTTTTATAAAATACCTGCGCAATCATAAGAAGGCATTGCAAGCCTAGCACACCTTCCTTGTGAATCATTTTCATTAGTACCTTAGCATTGAATTACATCAATGCAAAACGAAACCAAATACTGGCACCTGCGCAACCACAAGCTTTTTTCTGTGTTAAAAAACTCACAGATAGAAGAATTGTGCGTTATCATCAATTACAAAAAAGTAAAGAAGAACGATGTTATTTATTTTGCCAATGATGAACTGAAACGGATTTTTCTTCTTAAACGCGGGCGCATAAAAATTGCAGAGATGGATGAAAGCGGCAATGAAATCATTATTGATATTCTGCAGTCGGGCGACTTATTTGGCGAACTTTCACTGGACAGCGAAAATAAAAATACGGAGTATGCACAAGCTATGTCAGATGTAACTATCTGTAGCTTCCGGCTTGAAGATTTTGAGTCATTAATGGAGCACCACCCTTCTGTAGCGTTGAAGTTTACCAAGTTTGTGGGCTTCCGTTTTAAGCGTCTTGAAAACCGTTATTCCAACCTTGTCTTTAAAGATGTAAAAACACGCCTGATTGGTTTTATTAAAGATTGGGCATTGCGCGAAGGCAAACGTGAAGGCAATAAAATAACTCTTGAAAACTATCTTACCCATCAGGATATTGCTAACCTCATTTGCTCCACCCGACAAACCGTTACACAACTGCTCAATGATCTTGAACATGCAGGATTACTTTCCTACGAACGGAAAGAAATTGTAGTAAAAGACGTGAACAAGCTGAATTAAAGCAACGAGATAACCATCTCGGGAAACAATCCCAGCGCAACCGCCAGCACCGCAGTAATAATCATCACTACTTTTTGCACCGAACCTAATTCAATTGTTGTTGAATCGGTGCCTTCAGAATAAACCGCAGTAATAACGCGGAAGTAATAATAGATAGCAATGCAGGAATTAAGCACCGCAATGATAGTCAACCACAGATGCCCTGCTTTTACCGCTCCCGAGAACAGGTAAAACTTAGCAAAGAACCCTGCAGTAGGCGGAATACCTGCCAATGAAATAAATGCAACCGTAGTAATGAACGCAAGGAACGGACTGCGTTTTGATAAACCTTTAAAGCCATCTACTTCTTCGCTGCCGGTAGTATGTTGTATTACCATCAGCACCGCAAAAGCACAAACAGTAGAAACAGCATACGCAATCAGATAATATAACACCGAACTCGCGGGGTTGCTGCTGATGGAAACAAATGCAATCAGCAAATAACCTGCGTGTGCAATACCTGAATATGCCAGCATACGTTTAACACTGCTCTGGAAAACAGCAGTAACGTTACCAACAGTCATCGTAAGCGCAGCAAGTACGGCAATCGTTGGTATCCACTCTGCAGTGATAGCAGGAAAAGCGTAAGCAAACAAACGGTAGAACGCTGCAATACCTGCTGTCTTCACAACGGTTGACATAAACGTAGTAACAATGGTTGGCGAACCCTGATACACATCCGGTGTCCAGAAATGGAAAGGTGCAGCAGATATTTTAAAACCAAGTCCTGCAATGAGCATAAACATACCTGCTACTAAAAGTCCGGGCGTTTGTCCGTTGCCGTTTTTAATGTAAGCAGCTATTGCATCAATGTGAAACGATGCGGTAACACCGTAAATCAACACAATACCAAACAATAAAAAAGCAGAAGCAAAAGCTCCGAGTAAAAAATATTTTATCGCAGCTTCGTTAGAAGTAAGCGTGTGTCTTTTGCTTCCCGCCAATATGTAAAGCGGAATGGAAAGTATCTCAATACCTAAGAAAAGCATGAGTAAATTGGAATAGGAAACCAACATAACACCACCCGCCAATGAGAAAAATAACAAAGCAAAAATCTCTGCATTCGGAACTTCAACGCTCTCTTTATAATCAACAAACAGGGCAACTATCAGCAGCATAGTAAGTGCCATCACTCCTGTAAATGAGATGGCATAATTATCAACAAAAATCATGTCGTTGTAATAACGCACTGCTGTGTTCCAGTCAAGAACATTAACCGTAAACGCAGCGGCCAATGCAAGCAGTGAAACAATAACTGCCAGTTTCTTGTTGTGCGAGAAACCTGAGAAGAGAGCAGCTAATCCGGCAATAGATAATACAAGCAGCGCGTTCATTTCTCTTTAGTTTATTACTGTTTGTGTTACAGGTGAAAGAATGTTTTCAATAGCAGGTTTTGCAATATCTATAAAAACAGAAGGTTGCACACCCATAAAGAAAATCACTACCACTATCACCGATAAAATTATTCCCTCCTGCAACGTTACATCGGTAAAACTTTGTGTAACTGCATTTGCTTTCCCAAGCATACTTGCCTGATACATGCGCAGCATATACACAGCGCCCAATACAATTGTCAACGTGCTGATGGTTCCTAACACCATGCTGTATTTGTAAACACCCAGCAGCAATAAAAACTCACCCCAGAAACCATTGGTCAACGGCATAGCAATCGTGCTGAGAATATAGATAAGGAAGATAGTAGCAAACACAGGTGCTTTAGATGTTATTCCGCCAAGCGAAGCAATCTCCATAGTTCCTGTTTTCTCGTAAATCATTTCAATGATATAGAACAAAGCAACCGCTCCTATTCCGTGGCTCAGCATCTGAAACATCGCTCCCTGCAAGCCTTCTGCGTTCATTGAAAACACACCTGCCGACATCAAACCAACGTGAGCGATAGAAGCATAAGCAACTAATCTTCTCAGGTTTTTCTGAACGATAGCAATGCATGAAGCATAAATAATTCCGATAACCGAAAGAATAATAACAACATTTCCCCAGTCTTCAACAGCAAGTGGAGTAACCGGTAATATCCAGCGAAACACACCGTAAACAGCCATCTTCACCATCAATGCCGAAAGCAGCATCGTCACCGAAACAGGTGACTCGGCATACATATCAGGTTGCCAGGTATGAAAAGGAAACACCGGCATTTTAATAGCAAAGGCAATAAAGAATGCCCAGAAAATCCAGCCTTGTGCCTCACGGTCAAACTGCACTGACTGCAACGCTGCCATATCAAACGAACCTCCCGGAGTTTGAAGATAGAGGTAGATAAAACCAAGCAGCATAAAGAAACTGCCGAGCACCGTATAAATGAAAAACTTAAACGTAACAGCAACTCTTCTTTCACCACCCCACAAGATTGCGAGGAAGTAAACCGGAATTAAAACAAGCTCCCAGAAGAAATAAAACAGGAAACCGTTCAGTGAAGTAAACACGCCAATCAGTCCGCTTTGTGCCAATAATAACAACGCATAAAACGCCCACTCTTTATCGTAGTTTTTCTTAAACGAAACATGAACAATAAACGGCATCAGAAAAGTAGTAAGCAAAACCAGCAACAAACTGATACCGTCCATTCCCACTTTAAAATCAATACCTAAAGACGGTATCCACGAGTAGTTGGCAAGAAACTGAACCGATGAATTCTGAACAAATTGAACAGCAGCAACAACTGCAATAACCAACTCGGCAATCGTTGCAACCAATGCAATTTGTTTGGCCATTGCGCTGCGCGAAATAAGCAGAAATATTGCTGCAAATAGTGGTAAGCAAAGTAGTGCTATCGTTATCATCCCGCTCTAAAACATAAAATTAAAAAACAACATAGCTGTAATTCCTGCTACCATAATAAAGAGGTAAAAACCAAGTTTGCCGGTTTGTAATAAACGTGCAACACCACTTCCAACTACCACTAACTCACCAACAGAATTTACAATTCGGTCAAAAATATTTTTGTCAAATACATCATTTAATACAGTTGAAATCCAATCCAGCGGCTTGCGGATAATCATATCGTAGAACTCATCAATATATCCTTTTCGGCTTGAAAGACGATACAAAAATGATTGCTCTTTTTCTGAAGCAGCAGGCACATGAGACTTGGTTAAGTAACGTGAATAAGCTACGGCAAACATCACTAATGTTCCTGCAATAGCAATTGACATCAGAATATATTCAGTAGCATGTGAAGGCTCTTCACTAAAGATAATTGCAAGTGAAGGACGCAACACAGGCTCTAAGAAATTCGCCAGTGCATGATGCCCAAACAATGTTTCAGGAACATTGACAAAACCACCTGCAACAGCAAGAACAGCAAGAACAATCAAAGGAACAGTCATCACCGCAGGTGATTCATGTAAATGTAATTTTTGTTTTTCGCTTCCTCTGAAACCTCCAAAGAAAACAAGGAAGAACATTCTGAAAATATAGAAGGCAGTCATCATAAACGTGATTACCATTACCACGGCTAGCACCGTTGAATGCTCAAATACTTTAGCAAGAATTTCGTCTTTAGAAAAGAAACCAGAGAAAGGCGGCAAACCAACAATGGCCAATACTCCTGCAAGAAAGGTAAGATATGTTACAGGTAAATCTTTCTTCAGTCCACCCATTTTGCGGATGTCCTGCTCACCGCTCATTGCGTGAATAACACTTCCTGCACCCAAGAAAAGTAATGCTTTAAAAAATGCGTGTGTAATCAGATGGAACATTCCGGTTGAGTATGCTCCT
>CAMBRL010000113.1 GCA_945870105.1 Chitinophaga pinensis | reverse complement strand
AAACTGGCACCCGGTTGGTCCTTATCTTCAGAACCATATTTATGACCAGTTGAATTGGTTTGGATATTATTTCAGTAACGGATATTACAGAGGGGGTTATGGCTATGACGGAGATGTACTAATGGAAAGAAGTGCTTCAGTTACTGAAGTAGAACCAGAACTGCAAAGTATTGTTGTTACTGCAGGTTCGCGTTCAGAAAACAAGAAAAGCAAAAGTGCTGATTTTGCTAATGGACTGGCAATGATGGATGCAACAACAGTTGCATCAGGTGAAGATAAAAATGATGTAGCCGGAAAATTTCTTCCACCACCACCTGATGAAAAAGCAGCACAACAAAGCGGGTTGGGTGGTGTTCAGGCAAGAAGTAATTTTAGTGAAACAGCTTTCTTCTACCCTCATTTGCAAACGGATGAAGAAGGCAATGTGATCATCAGCTTTGCCATTCCCGAAGCGCTGACCAAATGGAAGATGCTGGGCTTTGCGCACACCAAAGATTTGAAATATTCGGTAACGCAAAATGAATTGGTAACGCAAAAAGAACTGATGGTGATGCCGAATGCTCCTCGCTTTTTCAGAGAAGGAGATAAAATTACCTTCAGTGCAAAAGTCTCTAACCTGAGCGAAAGCACCATGACCGGCAACGCACAATTGTTTTTGTTTGATGCGCTTACTATGCAGCCGGTAGATGCAGCATTGAAAAATACTTCTGCTACTAAAACCTTCACCGCAGAAAAAGGACAGAGCACTGCACTTAATTGGAACATTGAAATCCCTGAGGGTATTTCTGCTGTTACATATAAGGTAGTTGCAAAAGCAGGGAAGTTTTCTGACGGAGAAGAAATGGCAGTTCCTGTGCTGACCAATCGTATGTTGGTAACTGAATCATTGCCGCTGCCGGTAAGATACAACCAACCGAAAACCTATAAACTTAACAAACTACTCACGAATACTTCAACAACGTTAACAAATCATAATCTTACATTAGAGTTTACTGCTAATCCTGCGTGGTATGCAGTGCAGGCATTGCCGTATATGATGGAGTATCCGTATGAATGCTCGGAACAGGTTTTTAGTCGCTACTATGCCAACAGCATTGCTACACACATTGCCAATTCAAGTCCGAAAATAAAAGCGGTGTTTGATGCATGGAAAAGAGATTCTGAATCAGAAAAAGGAAGCACCGCATTATTATCTAACCTTGAAAAGAATCAGGAATTAAAATCATTGTTGCTGGAAGAAACACCTTGGGTGATGCAGGCAAAAGATGAAACAGAGCGCAAGAAAAGACTGGCTTTGCTTTTTGATTTAAACAAAATGAGCCATGAATTGGATGGAGCATTACGTAAGTTAGAGAAAGCACAGGTATCTAATGGTGGCTGGCCATGGTTTCCGGGAATGCCTGACAGCCGTTACATAACACAGCACATTGTAACCGGCATGGGACATCTTCAAAAGTTGGGTGTAATTGATTTTGAGAAAGACCGCAAAGCATGGAATATGACACAGCAAGCAGTTCGTTATCTGGATGACCGTATCCATGAAGATTATGAGAACTTGAAAAAATATAAAGCCGACTTGAGTAAGAATAATCTGAGCAGCGAACAGATACAGTACTTATATGCACGTAGTTTTTTCAATTCGCAGATAGAGATTTCTTCCAACAATAAAGAAGCATTCAATTACTATAAAGGTCAGTCAGAAAAATT
This sequence comes from Chitinophaga pinensis, assembly GCA_945870105.1. Taxonomy (GTDB): domain Bacteria; phylum Bacteroidota; class Bacteroidia; order SXHM01; family SXHM01; genus SXHM01. The sequence goes on along the minus strand of CAMBRL010000113.1, from coordinate 10,234 downwards.
CTGGTTAGAGAACAGCCGCTACATGCAGGGCATGATAGCATTGGCTTTGCATCGCTACGGCACCAAAACAATTCAAACGGACATTATGAAATCGCTGAAAGAGAATTCGCTGCACAGTGAGGAGATGGGCATGTACTGGAAAGATATGTCTGGAGGATTTTACTGGCATCAGGCACCGATTGAAACACAGGCTTTGTTAATAGAAGCGTTTGATGAAGTTACCAATGATCAGGATGCAGTTGGCGAATTAAAAATATGGTTGCTCAAACAAAAGCAAACACAGGATTGGAAAACCACCAAGGCAACGGCTGAAGCGTGTTATGCCTTGTTATTGAAAGGTACAGATTGGCTGGAAGAAACTCCGGAAGTAGAAATCAATGTCGGAAAATATTTGGTGTATAACAGCAACCCGACAAGAGGAATTCGCGAGAACGAAATTTATGTTGGTCATCAGTCAGATGCCGGAACAGGCTATTTCAAAACATCCTGGAGCGGAAAAGAAATCACAGAAGAAATGGGTGAGGTAAAAGTGAATGTTAAAAGTGAAAAGCAGGAGAAGGGCATTGCATGGGGCGCATTGTACTGGCAGTATTTTGAACAATTAGATAAAATCACACCTGCCGAAACACCATTGAAGCTGACAAAGAAATTATTCCTTGAAAAGCCTTCAGCCACTGGGCCTGTCATTACTCCGGTATCAGCATTAACAGTTCTGCATCCGGGAGACAGAATAAAAGTACGTGTAGAATTAAGCGTTGACCGTGCCATGGAATTTGTGCATCTGAAAGATATGCGTGCATCAGGTTTTGAGCCGGAGAATGTAATCTCGCAGTATAAATATCAGGGAGGTTTGGGATACTATGAAAGCACACGCGATGCTGCAACCAATTTCTTTTTTGCCTACTTGCCAAAAGGAAGTTATGTATTTGAATATCCGTTGCGTGTTTCACACAAAGGCGATTTCTCAAACGGCATTACCAGTGTGCAGTGTATGTATGCACCGGAGTTTGCAGCACATTCGGAAGGGATAAGAGTAAAGGTGGAGTAAAGGTTTATTTTTGCGCAGGCCAAACAAATTCATTTGCTAAGCAAAACGCAATCTTATTATTTCTTTGCTGCAATTGCAGCGGTTTACATCATCAGCGGATTTATTGATGTGATGGATGTAGATGCTGCACAGTATGCCTCCATCGCGCGCGAAATGCTGGAGCGCGGAGACTATCTGCATGTTACCAATCGCTATCAGGATTATTTAGACAAGCCGCCTTTGTTGTTCTGGCTATCTGCATGGTCATTTAAGGTTTTTGGCATCTCCAATTTTGCTTACAAGTTGCCATCGTTGTTGTTTGCTTTGCTTGGCATTTTCTCCAGTTACAAGTTAGGCAAACTACTGTATTCCGAAAAAACAGGAATGCTTTCAGCGCTGATGTTTGCTTCTTGTCAGGCTATGTTTCTTATCACCAATGATGTGAGGACAGATACTATTCTCACGGGTGCAATTATTTTCTCCATCTGGAATATTGCAACGTTTAATCAAAGCGGGAAGTGGATTTCATTGCTGGCAGGATTTATAGGAATTGCATTGGCGATGCTTGCTAAAGGACCAATTGGATTAATGGCTCCTGCTCTGGCTTTCGGAACGCACTTTATTTTAAGAAGGGAATGGAAAAGCATTTTCAAATGGCAATGGATTGTTGGGATGTTGATTGTTATAGTTCTGCTCTCACCTATGTTGATAGGATTGTATCAGCAGTTTGACCTGCACCCTGAAAAAGGAATTTCCGGTGTTCGTTTTTATCTGTGGGATCAGAGTTTCGGGCGGCTGACAGGTGATAATCCTTTTATCAACAGTCAGCAGAAACCCCAAACGACAGACCCATTCTTTTTTGCCCATACTTTTTTGTGGGCATTTTTGCCGTGGAGTATTTTTTTCATTTGCGGTTATTGGCAAAAACTGAAAATAATTATCCTTTCAGGATTTAAGCTAAATGAAAATGAAGAGGCAATCACAACAGGCGGATTTACTCTTGTATTCATTGCCATGAGTTTGTCGGATTACAAACTGCCGCATTATATTTTTATTGTGTTTCCGTTAGCAGCAATCATTAGTGCGGATTATCTGATGAGAATATTTGAAAACTCAGAAAACAAAAAGCTGCAACAAGTTTTTAGTGTTGTTCAACGTATTACAATCGCTCTGGTTTGGTTAGTTATTCTTGTTCTTTGCATTTATTCTTTTCCGATAAAAAGTGTGTTGTTGTGGCTAAGTTTAATTGTATTCCTTGGGTTGACGGTTTACTTCCTCATTAAAAGATTTGAATCATTTCAAAAATTGATTGTGGTTTCTTTAGTCTCAATGATTGGTGCGAACTTTATGTTGAGCTCGCACTTTTATCCAACGCTACTATCGTACCAAAGCAATGTTTCAGCCGGAAGATTTATTGACAGCAAAAATATTCCCAATGAACAATTTGAGTGTTACATCTCAGGAGGACATTCACTTGATTTTTACAGCAAGAGAATTGTGCCCTGGATTCAATCGCCCAATGGTGTTAATGATAAAATGCAAAATGGTGAGGTGTGGATTTTTACTAATGATGAAGGGAAACAGAATTTTGAAAAAGAAAACTTATTACCTGATAGCGTAATAGCTTATTCTGATTACAAAGTGACGATGTTGTCATTGCCATTTTTAAAGCCTGATGAACGGGAAAGGATGTTGAAGAAAAAATATCTGCTTCGATTCGCGAAGAATTAATTCTTCAGCAATTTCATCACAGCATTATAAAACTCCTCAGGCTTTTCAGCATGTACCCAATGACCTGAGTTTATGGAAACGATTTCTGAATTCGGATATAGTTTCTTTATCTCAGCTTCATCTTCACTGCTGATATAATCTGAATTTTCACCACGGATAAACAGAGTGGGGGCAGTTGAACCTCCGGTTGTTTCAACTCCCACCTCGTGAATGTTTTTTGCAATGATGGGAAGATTGAATTTCCATTCAAACTTTGTGTTATCATTTTCTTTCCGTGTAAGATTTTTCAGCAAAAATTGTTTTGTCCCTAAATCGGAAATATACTTTGAGAGTAATTCATCTGCTTCATTTCTTGATTTCAGATTTTCCAAATCAATAGAAAGCAAAGCGTCTAAAATAGTATCGTGATATAGGGGATAAAAACGAGGAGCAATATCAACTACCACTAATTTCTTTACTCTTTCGGAATGTTCACTTGCAAAACACATTGCTGTTTTTCCACCCATGCTGTGACCGATTATGTTTGCTTTTTCAATGTTGTGCTCATCAAAAAATTCCAGCAAATCATCACTCATCACTTTATAATTCCACTCATCGCTGTGCAGAGATTGCCCGTGATTGCGCAAATCAATAAGATATACTGTAAAATCTTCAGCAAATTTTTTTCCCAGCGAAAACCAATTATCCAACATCCCAAAAAGCCCGTGCAGAATAACTAACGGCTCGCCTTCTCCAAGTTTTTTGTAGTTAAGTTTCATTAACTAGTTGTCTCAGATAAAGCTGAATAGTATTCTCCAGTCCAAAATACAACGCATCTGAAATCAGCGCGTGTCCAATAGAAACTTCGAGTAACCCTGGAATATTTTGTTTGAAATATTTCAGATTCTCTAAACTTAAATCATGTCCCGCATTTAATCCAAGTTCTAATTCATTTGCACGTTTTGCAGCAGCAATAAAAGGCGCAATCGCTTTTTGTTTGTCCGTCTTAAAATCGTGCGCATACGATTCGGTGTAGAGTTCTATGCGGTCAGTTCCTGTTGCTTTTGCGCCATCCACCATTTTTTCATCGGCATCTACAAAAATGGAAGTGCGAATTCCGTTGCGTTTAAATTCTGAAATTATTTCAAGCAGAAAATCTTTGTGCTCAATGGTGTTCCAACCGTGGTCAGAAGTTAGTTGTCCTGTTCCGTCAGGTACCAATGTTACTTGTGTGGGTTTTACTTCCTGCACCAGGTCAATGAATTTCTGGTCGCGCGGATTACCTTCAATGTTAAATTCCGTTTTCGCCAACTTCTTTAATTCGCGAGCATCATTGTAACGAATATGACGCTCGTCAGGACGGGGATGAACTGTTATTCCCTGTGCACCAAAACGTTCACAATCCATTGCTACTTTCAGCAGATCGGGAACATTGCCTCCGCGTGAGTTACGCAGGGTTGCAATCTTGTTGATATTGACACTTAGTTTTGTCATAAGAAAGATAATCTGCACAAAAATAGACTTTGAGCAAACTAAACGCGCTTCTTTTGCGTTTTATATTAAAACACGTAGGTTTGCCAACATCATTTCAGATAAGCAACACAACAATTTAAGGGGTTTAAACGTTTCAGGCATATAGTTTGCAGGTAAGACAGAGAAAAAGAATAGAAATCATGTTAGTCAGAGAACTTATTACCGATGAAATTCCTCCGCTCAAAACCGCTGACACAGGGCGTAAAGCCTTGTCGTGGATGGAAGAATTTAAGGTGGCTCACCTGCCCGTAATTGACGGAACAAATTATGTGGGAATGGTATCGGAGGCTGACATACTTGACAGCAACATTCCTGACCAGGCACTTTCAAAACACCCTCTAACGCTCAGCAACCCTGAAAATATTGCCAACCAGCATGTATATGATGCCATACGCATGGCGGCAGGAATGAACCTGACAGTAATTCCAATTGTGGACGAAAGTCACAAATACCTGGGAATGGTTACCATCAACAATCTGATACAGAATACCAACAAAATGGCTGCTATCAGCGATCCGGGCGGAATTCTGGTGTTGGAAATGAATGTGCGTGATTACTCACTGACAGAAGTGGCGAGAATTGTTGAATCTAACGATGCAAAAATTCTTAGTTCCTATATTAGAACCCTACCGGGAACTGACAACATGGAATTGACGCTTAAAATCAATAAAGAAGAACTTTCAGGAATTATACAGACTTTTGAGCGTTACAACTACAATATTGTGGCCACCTTCAACGAAACCAAACACCTCGAAGATTTGAAGAATCGTTTCGAGTCGTTAATGAAATTCATTAATATCTGATGCAAGGGAAGATTATTCCTGCATTATTACTTCTCTCTTTTTCGTTTTTATTTCAACTTTCTGCGCAAGAAAATTTATTACCTGCAGATGATACTTTGTTTGTTGTAAATAGCATTACATTAAATGGGAATAAACGCACCAAAGGAAAAATTATTTACCGTGAAATTCCTTTTCATATAGGAGATACAATTGCCGGAAACAATCTTGCGCACATTATTGAACGCACACAGTTCAATGTGTTCAACACCTTGCTTTTTACCATTGTTACGGTTGATACAGCAATTACCGGAAACAAACTAGATGTTGTCATAAACATGCAGGAGCGTTGGTATATCTGGCCTGTTCCGTTTGTACAAATTGCTGAGCGAAATTTTAATGCCTGGTGGCAGAACAAAGATTTTTCGCGCCTTGATTACGGCATTATGACAACACATTATAATTTCAGGGGAAGAAAAGAAAAACTGATTGGATTAATTCGCCTTGGGTTTAACACACAGTTTCGGTTGACCTACGAAATTCCTTACATCAACAAAAAGCAAACACTCGGTTTGTCATTTACTTCTGGGTATTCGCAACACAAAGAAATCTGGTATTCAGCAGAAGAAAACAAACAACTTTTTTACAAAGACACAAAGCAGCATGTTCGTCAGGAAATTGATGGTGGCGCAGGTTTGCTCTATCGCCACGGATTATATTTCCGCCACCGATTAGATGTTATGTATTATCATGCAAACGTGCAGGACACATTAGCAAAACTCAACCCTGATTATTTTGCAGGGCATGGAAACAAGACACAATATCTCACAGCTGCATACACCTTTGAGTATGATTTTCGGGATGTGAAAGTTTATCCGCTGAAAGGACAGTATGCTGAAGTTGTTTTGACAAAATATGGATTAGGAATTCTTCAAAACGAAAAAACAGATATGCTTACCGCAGAACTTTCGTTCAAAAAATTCTGGGAGTTGCACAAAAACTTTTATTTCTCTTCAGGGCTGAAGGTAAAAATATCCAATCGTTCGTTTCAGCCGTATTACATTCAACGAGGGCTAGGTTATATGGAAGATTTTGTGCGCAGTTATGAATACTATGTTATTGATGGAAGACATTATGCTTATTTTAAGTCTGAATTGAAATATGCACTTGTTTCAACGCGCCTGTGGAACATGAAATTTATCAGGAAAGGGAAATTTAATCCTATGCCTTATGCGCTTTATGTAAAAGGACTTTTTGATGGTGGTTATGTCTATGCAGACCAATACAAAGAAAATAATCTGCTCACTAATTCATGGCTATACGGAGGTGGCCTGGGCTTAGATTTTGTGACCTACTATGATCGTATTTTTCGTTTTGAATATTCGATAAACAAGTTAGGCAAGCATGGGTTGTATATTCATTTTATTGCTCCGATTTAAGTAATCGTACAATAAATACTTACATTCTTACGTTCTATCTTCAGAAACCATAAACTCTGAAGCCATGAACAACAAACTTCTTTATCTCGCCCCCGTTGTTTCGCTGGTAGGTATTTCATTTACTAACGAGCAAGCAATGGCACAAGATGTGCAAACCAAAAATCCTTACAGTGGTGAATTGCAATTAGGTTTGAGAGGAACATTGAACCCATTTATTAAAAATGCTGCTTCGTGGATAGGTTACGGAGCGCAATTGCGAATAAAAATTTCACGCAGAATAAATACTGAATGGTTTGCTGATTATTTTCCTGCTACAATAAAATGGAATGCAGAAAGAAGAGATATACGCATTGGCAGTGCGATACAGTACTACCCGCTTCATGAAATTTATACAGGAAAAGAATGTACACCTTATTTTTCATTCGGGCCAACCTCAACGTATACCCGCATAAGTTCTCGTGATTTTAATGCACAACAATGGGAAGCAAAGCGTTGGAGTTTTGGTGTAATTGCAGGAATGGGAATGTTGCTGAATGTAAGTCGTAAGTTTACTTTCGGGTTTGTAACACAATATTGTGCCCAACTAGCGACAGAATTTAAATTCCAGAATGCAACTATAAGTAATGTTAGTGATTCACAGACGACATTGCCTGATACAAAAGTCAGTTACGAAGGGCAACTGCTGTTTTGTATGAGTGTGAATTATACGTTGGGTGATTTGTGGTGATTACACCAACTCTGCCGAATAGACTTTTTTCACTTCTTCGAGCGTTTCCAACACTTCTGCATAAGAATTAGAAGTAACCAACTTCATTCTGTAATCTTTGAAATTAGGATAGCCCTTGAAGTAATTGCTGTAGTGGGTTCGCATTTCAAGAACGCCCAATATATCTCCTTTCCAGCGGATAGAAAAATCGAGGTGGCGTTTGCAAACAGCTACACGCTCTTCAATACTTGGTTTATCTAAATGCAAACCTGTTGCAAAAAAATGTTTGATTTCACGGAATATCCAGGGATTGCCAATGCTGGCTCTGCCAATCATAATACCATCAACACCGTAAGTGTTTTTCATCTGCAAAGCTTTTTCAGGACTATCCACATCACCGTTACCGAAAATTGGAATTACGATGCGTGGGTTTTCTTTGACTTTTGCAATCAATGTCCAGTCGGCAGGACCTTTATACATCTGTGCTCGGGTGCGACCGTGAATAGTCAGAGCTTTTATTCCAATATCCTGTAAGCGTTCAGCTACTTCAAGAATGTTTTTGGTGTTATCGTCCCAACCGAGACGGGTTTTTACGGTTACCGGTAAATGTGTTGCTTTTACAACTGCATCCGTCATTGCTACCATTTTAGGAATGTTTTGTAAAATGCCTGCACCTGCACCTTTGCAGGCTACATTCTTTACAGGGCAACCGTAATTAATATCAATCAAATCAGGATTTGCGCCTGTTGCAATCTCTGTTGATTCGCGCATTGATTCGATGTTACTGCCGAACAGTTGAATACCAATGGGTCGCTCGTATTCAAATACATCCAGCTTTTTAAGGCTCTTTGCTGCATCACGTATTAAGCCTTCAGAAGAGATAAATTCGGTGTACATCATATCCGCCCCACCTTCTTTGCAAACGGCACGAAAAGGCGGGTCGCTTACGTCCTCCATCGGAGCAAGCAACAAAGGGAAGTTGCCCAAATCAATATTTCCTATTTTCGCCATTGTTTTTAAAAACCGCGCAAAAATACACAAAAAGCCCGTTTATGGCTCAAATCAACTTCCTCCGCGAACGTTCGGCACTGTTCAACATTCTGTTTTTATCGGCACTTGCGCTGTTTTGTACGGGAATTTTTTCTTTGTTGGCAATGGTTGGTATTCAGCTTATTTGGGGAATTCCGGTGTTTTCAGAACCGGCTGCGCTAAGCGATTTCATCAATCCTGCAATTCTGAATCCAATGAAGTTTTTGCAGGCAATGTATTCTATTGGCTTATTCATAGTTCCGTGTTTTTTGTTTTTAAAATTAGCAGAAGAAAACCCGTTTGAGTTTTTGAAAATGAAAACATTTCCGGCAATCATTAGTTTGCTTATTGCATTTGGAATTATGCTTGTTGTTCAACCCTTAGTTGAACTTACAGGAAAATGGAATACTGCATTTCCTTTTCCAGAAGCCTTTGGAATTTCCGATTGGATAAAGCAAGCTGAAGAGCAAGGCGAAATGGTAACTAAAATATTTTTAAAAGCTGATAGCATTAACGTTTTTCTGCTCAATGTTTTTATTATGGCATTTCTTCCTGCATTAGGTGAAGAGTTTTTTTTTCGCGGAATGATTCAGCAGTACATGACCAAAGCGGTGAAAAATGTTTACATCGCAATCGTAATTACAGCAATAATTTTCAGTGCCTTTCACTTTCAGTTTATGGGCTTCTTGCCACGCATGTTATTGGGAATTATTCTCGGATGTATTTTTGTTTGGAGCGGGAATATCTGGTTGTCCGTATTTGCACACTTTTTGAATAATGGAGCAGCCGTAACACTTGACTATTTGAATCAGCGCAATGTTATTAGTGAAGAACAACTGGAAAGTGTTGCTTCAGATAATATGTTGGTGGTTGTGTTGAGTTTAGTTCTGCTTGGAATGCTGCTGTTTGTACTTTACAAGCAACGGAAGCAAGAACTACAGCCCCAATAAAATCTCCTCAGGAGCTTTACTGCCGAACAAAATCTTTTGCGGATTTTCCAACATCTCTTTTACTTTCACGAGAAAACCAACGGATTCTCTTCCATCAATAATGCGGTGGTCATAAGAAAGTGCGACATACATGATTGGTCGGATTTCAACTTTTCCGTTTATAGCAACCGGGCGCTCAACAATATTGTGCATTCCCAGAATTGCGCTTTGCGGAGGATTTAAAATTGGCGTGCTGAGCATTGAACCAAAGACGCCACCGTTGGTGATGGTGAATGTTCCGCCTGTCATTTCATCAATGCTAAGTTTTCCGTCACGAGCTTTTAATGCAAGCGCGGCAATTGATTTTTCAATATCTGCAAGAGAAAGTGTTTCTGCGTTTCTTATAACCGGAACCATTAATCCTTTTGGAGCACTTACTGCTATTCCTATGTCGCAATACTTGTGATAAACAATTTCTTCTCCTTCAAGCATAGCATTTACTGCAGGAAAATGAAACAATGCTTCGGTAACAGCTTTGGTAAAAAATGACATAAAGCCAACGCCAACGCCATGTTTTTCTTTAAACTTGTCTTTGTATTTTTTGCGGAGTTCCATAATCCCGCTCATATCCACTTCATTGAATGTGGTGAGCATAGCGGTTTGATTTTTTACACCAACAAGTCTTTCAGCAAGTTTTCTGCGCAGGCTGCTCATCTTCTGCCGATCCGTTTCGCGTGAACCCTGCCATGAATTTGAAATACTCTCTGTACTGAAGCCTGCTGATATAGCCTGTAATACATCGCCTTTGGTAATGCGACCTTCTTTACCTGTTGCTATAATTTTTGAAGCAGGAATTGAGTTTTCGTCCATCAGTTTTTTTGCTGAAACAGAAGGAACTCCATCGGCATAGGATTTTGTTTTCTCTTCTTTTACTTCTTGTTTTTTCTCAGGTGCCGCAATTACTACTTCTGCAACTTTTTCTTTTTTCTTTTCAGTTGCAGCCGGTGTTTTTGCTGAAGTATCAATGGTGCAGATGGTTGCCCCCACCGCTACTTTTTCTCCCGCAGCAATTAATATTTTTA
>CAMBRL010000112.1 GCA_945870105.1 Chitinophaga pinensis | reverse complement strand
GAAAGTGCTTTATACCAAAGATGGGAAAACTATTACCGCAGGCATCATCACAGAAACTGAAGCCTATGCAGGCACTACCGACAAAGCCTCACACGCTTACGGAGGCAGAAGAACTTCAAGAACAGAAACCATGTATGCAGAAGGTGGCGTTTCTTATGTTTATCTCTGCTACGGAATGTATTCACTCTTTAATGTGGTTACCAACCGAAAAGATATTCCTCATGCGGTGCTTGTCCGTGCCATACAACCGTTAGAAGGGATTGAGAAAATTTTGCAACGCAGAAAATCAGAGAAACTAAAAAAAGGATTAACCACAGGACCGGGGAAAGTATCGATGGCACTGGGAATAAACTTCCGAAGCCACAATGCACAAGACCTTGCGGGAAACAAAATATGGATTGAAGAACGCGGAATAGTAATTCCGGAGAGGCTTATCAATAAAGGTCCGCGCATAGGCGTTGACTATGCAGGGGAAGATGCCAAACTGCCTTACCGTTTTTGGGTAAATGAACTATAGGTTTTATTTCAAAAACTCTACACGGATGTCATCTGCCAAAACGGGAAACTTTCCGGTATTCCAGATATAGGCAGTTACCGTATAATCTTTTGCTGTTTTCATTTGAGGAAACTCAACTTCAGAAATAACCTCTATCCATTCATCGGTTTTCTTTACAAAATCTTTTATTGGTTTTGAAGCCCATAAGATATTCTTTCCGGCAGAATCGAGTGCTACTACAAGACCTGCATCTGAAAGGATATCGGTTACATTTACCCATATACTTGCCTTAACTTTTTTAACAGATTGCTCGGCAAGGTCGCTCAGGTTTATTCTAAACCCGAAACCGTATTGAAATATCGAATCGGTTTTTGAAACGTATTGGCCTGAGTGGGCAAGTCCTTTTATAATGGTTTCTTCATTATTCTTTCCTCCCGTCCAGCCTTTAACGTTTTCAAGGTCATTAAAAAACTCCAGTTCATTTTTTTTGTCCTTTGCACACGATGCGAAAAGAATTACTGAAACTAAAAGAATGCTGTAAAAGGGGTTGATGCTGCTTTTCATTTTCTGTTTTTTTGAGTTGGCAAACTTAGTGTATTTACAAAAAGCAGAAAAATAATAATTGAATTACTACATTTGCTTTAACAATAACATACAAACGTTTTAAAACATTTATGAAAACAATCAATACCTGGCTTGATGAATATGGCGAAAGTCATAAAAATCCTACCAACAAAATGGTGCATTGGATTTGCGTTCCTATTATTTTCTGGACAGTTACTGCTCTTTTCTGGAGCATTAAACTTCCTGTTGAACTGCAACCGGGCTTACCGCTGAACGGTGCCATGATAGCAGCCGCATTAATTTTCGGATATTATCTCACACTTTCTTTAACCTTATCTGTAGGGCTTTTACTTTTTACTTCGGCCTGTCTTTTTATCAGTTATACGGTAGAAACAAACTTTACTTTGCTTCCGCTTTGGGCTGTTGCATTAATTGCATTTGTGCTGGCGTGGATTGGCCAGTTCTGGGGACACAGTGTGGAGGGCAAAAAACCTTCGTTCCTGAAAGACCTGCAGTTTTTGATGATTGGTCCTGCGTGGCTGATGAGTTTTATTTACCAGAAACTGGGGATTAAATATTAGTTTTTTAACCGCAAAGACGCGAAGGCGCAAAGTATATTACCTATTAAATCTTACTTATTACATCTAAGCCCATGTCAACCCTAACAGCCGAATCCGAAGTAAAAACAACCTCAGCCATGAAAACAATAGTAAGCAAGCAACGTGAGTTTTTTAACACGGGCGTTACCAAGAGCGAAAGCTTCCGCAGGGAACAACTGACCAAGTTGAAGAACGCTATTATTAAATACGAGAAAGAGTTATTGGCCGCCCTGAAAAGCGACCTCAACAAATCCGAGATGGAGGCTTTTGCTACAGAGATTGGTATCAGCATTGCCGATATTGATTACAACCTGAAACGCCTGAGCAAATGGATGAAACCAGAGCGTGTTTCTACTCCTCTGTTCTTTCTTCCGGGCAGCAGTTGGTTGTATAAAGAGCCTTATGGCGTTTCGTTGATTATCGGTCCGTGGAACTACCCTTTCAAAAACACTGTTGGCCCTTTGATTGGCGCTATCAGTGCAGGAAACACCATGATTATCAAACCTTCTGAATTGTCGTCTGCTACTTCTGCAGTGCTTAACAAACTGGTGAGCGAAACCTTTGACCCGCGCTACATGAAAGTGATTGAAGGCGGTGCTGCCGAAACTACCGAACTGATTAAAGAACGTTTTGATTATATCCTTTTCACAGGCGGAACTGAGATTGGCCGCATCATTTATCAGGCGGCTGCCAAACACCTTACTCCCGTTACCTTGGAGCTGGGCGGAAAAAGCCCTTGCATAGTAGATGCCGACACCGATTTGGATGTTACCGTTAAGCGTATTGCATGGGGTAAATTTGTGAATGCCGGACAAACCTGCATTGCTCCCGATTACATTCTCATCAACAAAAAGATAAAGCCAGCCTTCATTGAAAAGATGAAGCAAACCATTACCGAATTTTATGGTGCCGACCCTAAGGCAAGCCCCGATTTTCCGCGCATCATAAGCGACAGACATTTTGAGCGCGTAAAAAAACTGATTGACGGTGATGTGGTAGCAGGCGGACAAACCGATGCTTCGCAGAAATACATTGCGCCTACCATTATTGATAATGTTACGCCCGACCAGAAAGTGATGCAGGAAGAAATCTTCGGCCCTATTGTACCTTTAATGGAATACGATACTCTTGACCAGGCTATTGCTTTTATCAATAAAGGCGAGAAACCATTGGCTCTTTATGTGTTCAGCAATAGCAAAGCTTTCAGCGAACGTATTATTAACGAAACCTCTTCGGGAGCGGTGTTGGTAAATGATGTAATGCTGCATGCCGGACACCCGGGACTGCCTTTTGGCGGGGTGGGCAACAGCGGAACAGGTGCCTACAACGGCAAGTTCGGTTTCGATACCTTCTCGCACACCAAACCGGCTCTTAAACGCCCGTTTATGTTTGATGTGAAGCAGAAGTACGCCCCCTACACCACCGGCAACGTGAACTTTATCAAGTTTGCGATAAGGAAACTGCTGTAGAACTTTTTTACCACATGAAAGATATGTACGGAGTGCTCTGATGCTATCACCAGAGAGCGCGATGTTATTACCAGAAACCGTGGTGTTATCACAACAGTACGTGATACAATCACCAAAGAGCGCGATGTTATCACGAGAAACCGTGGTGTTATCACCACAGTACGTGTTGCAAGAATGATATTTTAGAGTGGTTGACTACCTCATCAAAAACATCTTCCCGAAGTTCTTGCGGATATATTTATCGGCACCCGAGTTGCGGTGCTCAATATCCTGTCCGCCTATGTAGGCAGTAACGGTGTAGAGATACACCCCGTTGGCAAGCTGGTCGCCATACTCGTCTTTTCCGTTCCAGGCATACTGGGTTATGTTGCGCCCGATGTTAATAGGCCCCAGTTCATCGGTAGTAATTTCGCGCACCACTTTACCCGTGATGGTCATAATCTGTATCTTGAAATAATCGGGAATCACCGAGCCGGTGAGCACAAACACAAAGCGCGTGGAAGTGCTGAACGGGTTAGGATAATTCAGCACCTCGGTAATGGTGCTGCGGTTGATAACCTCAAACGAAATGGTGTATTCAAACGAGCCAGAAGCGTTGTTGCTCTTGTCGCTTCCCTGAACAATGAGTTTGTAAACGCCATCCAGGGTAAACTCGCCCGGAAACTCAATTCTGCATTTGTTTTCGGGAGCCGAAGCCGGGAAAAACTGCATGGTATTAAAGCCATCGAAGTAAATGCGTTCAGGCACCGAAGTATTGGGTTTTACAACATACACCCTGATTTTAGAAGTATCGGTAACCTCATTCATTAACAGATATTGGTTCTCGTCATCAAGGTTCATTATTATTTGCGGCTTGGCCGAAACAATATCGCCATCCAGAATGTGGATACCATCAAACGTAACATCCAGAATAGGATTAATGCGGTCGCCACTGGTACTGAACTGAACATAGCCGATGTTATTGAAATGGTATTGCTCCAGCTGGTCGGGGTTGCCTAATGAATCATACGGGTTAACCTCTACCCACAGTTTATTGGTGCCCACAAAATCGGCAGTAGGAACGTGAATGGTATCAATCAACACCCCGTCAATCAACAAAGGCGCCTGGCGCGGATAAGGAACAATAACCGAACTATTATCCTGTTTCTGCACCCAGTATTTTACCAGCAGGCTGTCCATATCATAGTCGCTGATGTTTTCAATGGCGGTCATAAACACAACATCCTGAAACTGCTCCACCACCGAACTCGGGAAGTAATACCCGATGTTAGGATTTAATGCCGCCTCAGGAACCTGGTCGTAAATAATCTGCCAGCGCTCTAACTGAACAGGAGTGCGGGTGGTATCATCCTGTGTAAAGGCCTGCAATTTCATGTAAGGAAACTCAAGGTCATCAATAATGCCTGTAAGCGAAAGACTGTCGGGGTTTGTAGAAGGGTAAATCAGATAATCCGAAAGCACCTCTTCTTCTGTACCATTCTGGCGCACACCAATAATGGAAACATTCATGGTGTCATCCGAAGGTATCTCACTCGGATGGCGATCCCAATACATCCAGTTCCAGCCTGCCGATGGGCCGATGAGTGGGGTGGTGATGGTGCCTTTGTTGTAGGTGCCACCCATTTGAGCACTGAAATCAATTACATCTGTAGGAGTTTGACCCACGATTAACTGAGCAGTTGATGGGTCACCTTTTTTGCAAAAGAAAACCCAAGGAAGATTCAAAGGAATGTTTTCAATTTCAGTAAAACCAAGACTATGAAAAGTATTAACTACATCTGTGGGCCAAGTAACAAATGTGCCCGAAGCCGGATAACCGTAAACATTAACTGGGTTAACCAACCATGAATACATAAGAATATATGCACTATCAGTAACAGAATTATTTACACCTTGATTATTAAGGAAGTTATTCATATTGGTCATCGATGTTGAATTATTCTGCAACCAGTAAAAATGTTTACCGGGTCTGCTCCTTCCACAACTTCCATTTGAATTTAGTTGGTTAAAATGATTTTGCTGATTAGCTAACCAATTACAACTGCCGGCAGGGTCATCTCCAGGTGTTTCAAGGGGCTCTAAGGTATTAGGGTCTATTACCGCAATAATAACTTGTGATTGGAATATCATAGTTGCAGAGAAGCCACCAATATTACAATCAGGGTCACCACCACCACAAGCAATATAATCTTCAACTTCAGAATCAATTTTATATAGAACCGAATACCCTTCATCCAAATTAGCTACCCATCCTTTATTATGGACAGAGATTGTTTTCGGTGTATTAATAAAATCAAACCTTCTGAAAGGGCGGTTATGATTTACAAACTGATATTTATCTCCCTCATAATTTGCCGTATCCGGCTTAAACTGGAAGAAGTGCGACTGCCCCCACCCGTATTTATCAGTAATATACTGGAAGGAACTTTCTCGCCATTTAAACACAGTTGAGTCAACCGAAGCGCGCCAGAAATACACCGTGCTATCGGGCATATTAGCAAGCAAAGTTGGAGTCCAGTTTACCACTCCCCCGCTTTGGGTAATGGTAGTTTGCTGCATCAGCGGGCTATTGAAACGGTCGGTGGTATCTAACTGCAAACGATACGTGCGCACCGGTGCAAACGGGTTGCCCGTTGAGGCTTTCAGCGTAATGCCTTGCTCGCCCATAATCGCAAACTTGTAAGGATAAACCGGAATAATGTCGGGCGACTGCACCACAAAATTCATGTTATTGATAAAGTTATTCTGCTCCGATAATTCATCAATCACAGGGAAAGGTCCGTCATCTATATGCACGTAAAGCTGATTTATTCCAATACCAAAAATCTGGTTGGTTGCAAAGCGAACAGTCAACGTGTCTTTAAAGAAAATGGGCGCAAATGTTTTGGTAATGCTGCCACCATCAATGCCGCCCGGGTAGGTGCGTCTTACATAAAGCGTAAGGGTATCTCCGTAAGTTCTTCCCAGATTATTAACTATGATATTTATATCAAACGAATCCAGTTCTGTTGTAACGGTAATTGGTGTGCCGTTGCCGTCAGGATTGGTGAAATAAACATTGGGTTCAGAAATAGCAAGATCGGGCAGCGGATGTGTGTTGATACGAATACCAGGATCGCCATGCAAAGTAGCTTGCATCACTGCAAAGTTGTAAAGATAATTTCCGGCTACCTGCACATCGGCTACGGTTTGTTTCATCACCCTGCCAATGGTACGGTGGTAATTTTTGTAACCAAGGTTTGTATAAAGACTGTCGCCATACCGCGCTAAAGCACCTACAACAGCATCACCCACCGAAGCAAGAAAACCGATTGCCCCGCGATCCTGAGCAAGCACCCAGGGCTCGCTCATACTTAAACTCGCACCCGGTACATTGTGTATATCACCCGAAAGACAAGAGTTTCCGAAAATGAAAGGATATTTACCTTCGTTGTCGTATGTACTTACATCATCCGTGTTCACATCAAACCCTCCACCCGAACCATGCCCGAAAAAGGTCATTAACGAAACACCATCCTCAATCAATTCACGAATAGAATCAGATTGTGTAATCTGGAAAGGTTGTGAATTGGTTTTCGAAAATTTCTGAACCCATGCACCGTAGAGTGAGTCTTCAATAATTTCTTCAAACACATCTACATAATAGCAGAGCAATTCATTTTCCGCACCATCGGCCCCACCGCAAAAATGCAGCACGCGCTTTTTCCATTCGTCAGGTTCAGCGCCTTCATACTCCACTACTTTATCTAAATAGTCCTGTGCCTGTTCAGGGGTTCGTGCCGCCAATCTGCCAACAGGAATAGCGGGCTCGTAAAGATTACCGCCCAGGCCGGCAGTAAATAACATATCAGCAGGACGAAAGCCGAATGTTGGAATAAGACAGGCAGCATAATTTGCTGCGTTGAATCTGCATTGATAGGAATATATCCCTTTTCCGTAAAGGAATAAATGTTGCAATGAATCGGGTCCCCACTCCTGATAAGCGTAATCAGCAAAATGCCTGATTGCCATAGGACTTTTACGAACGCCATGACCAAACTGATCGTAGATTTCGTCAATGTCAAATAACTCGGCATTGTAGCCACTCTGGTTACGGTAGGTTTTGTAGTTCTGCCCTTCTGTCCAAAGTGTATTATGCGTGATGATATAGAAGTTAGGAGGAACTAAATAGTTCGTGATGTCAAGGAAGTAACCATCCTGATTATGTCCGCAGGGTTTTAATAACGGAATGGAATTAATTGCAATCTGTGCATCGCTGGTGAGGTAACATTCTTTTTCGTTACCTGCATTCGGAACAAGCGCAGCAGTTGCACTACCGTTGACGAATAAGGCAATGCGTTTGTTGTTGGTAAGGTCAAACAATCTTCCGGTTGTTCCTTGCAGATTAAAGCCTGTGAGATTGATTAGCGTTTTAGTTTCACCCAAAATTGAATTATCCGGAACAAACATTTTAGGATACGTTGTTCCGCTAACGCTCATGCTATGAGGATAGCGCAACGAAGCATACGCTGCAACATGAGTTGTTCCACTGAGACTTTGGAATACTACATTGGTTGACCCATTTGAAATGTTTGAAGAAGCAACCTGCTTGTTATAACTCTTAGTGAAAAAACCAGAGTATGTGGTGTCATACGAAAATGAACCAACGCTGATACGCATATTGTGTGTGGCCTCAGCAAGCCCTATTACATTGCCTTTAACCTTTGCATTAGGGCCTGTTACAGCAGAAGGTGTACTCACAGTTGCTGTAAAGGAACCTGCAAAACCTGCGCTGTAATAACCTTCACCGGCAGTATATTGGGGACTGGTTTCACCATTTACAATAGGATAGGTTTTTCCAAACAGATAAGCACCGTTATTGGTGTAATAAATGGAGTTCTCCTTCATGAAATAGGTTGCAGGAGTTATGCCGCTAATATCCGTATCGGTGACATTCTGAAATCTTAAACCAGGAGAACTACCCCATGAGAAAAAATAAAATGCAGTATCATTAAACAAACTGTAGTAAGGATTTCCGTGGTTCTGGGGGACATCATAAACCTCACGGTCAAAATAGCCATCGTTGCGTTGCGCATGAAACTCAATGTAATCTGCAGAATCTAAACTGCCGTCTTGTCCGCCTACAACATAAATGGGGATTTCCTGTCCGCGACCGTACATTTGAATTTTATCCAAACCGTTTTGATTAATATCGCCTACAGAAATTCCACTGTTTATAAGCGCAGTATAGGTAATGCGGTAAACGCCATCCTGTAAAACAGGAAATTTATAATACGGCTGATTGTAATTAATCCAAGAGTTGGTGTACTGCGCAGAGGCAGTAAAAGGTAAGAGCAGAAATAATAAGGTGCGTAAAAGTCCCCTCATTTATTTTTCCTTTTTTGTGAAATCAAATCTTAGCGAAAACACATTCGAAAGCAGACCAACACTCTGGCCCACATTTGACAATGCATAATCAATGGTAAAGTTTTTTATACGGATACCAACGCCAATGTTAGGTTGAATGGAAGTAACCTTTTTACCGTCAATATCCAATGTTTGCTGAATATTGGCAACGCCACCGCGTACAAAAATAAAATCTGAATATGCTAATTGAAGTCCGAATTTAGGGTCTATGCTAACCGGATCTCCACCGATAGCAACATTGCGCCTTCCATCAAAGGTAAAATCAAAATTCGCTTCTACATACGTTGTAATTTTCTTGTAAATAGTAAATTGTTTTCCAACACCAAGCACCAATTTAGGCAGCGTTACTTCTAATGAATTGGTAGGTATTTCGTTATTATTTTTGATAAAACTGTTAATCATTGCTGAATCTAAATCATAAGACCATGCATTGAAAGTGGATGTAATATCTCTTCCCATAGCAGCAAACTTCCATGTTCCTCGTTGATACTGCCCTCCAACATCTAATCCAAAACCAAATGCTTTCCCAAAATCACCTACGTGACGGTAAATAATCTTTGCATTTGCTCCGTAGCTAAGCCCTTCTATCTTTGATTTACGTGCATACGAAATAATAAATGCATAATCCGCAGCCGTAAACGAAGTAATTCGGTTGTAATCAATTTGTCCGTTGTTATCAATAAGCTGAGTGGTATTAGGAATATCATCCACACCAAAACGGATAACACTAAAACCAAGAGTACTTTCAGGATTAATTTTAGCTGCAACGCCAAGATAATCGTATTTCGCAATTCCTGCAAAATACTCGCTGTGCATCAATCCCACCTGAAAATTGTTTTTAATCTGCGATAATCCGGCAGGATTCCAATAACCTGAAGTTACATCATTGCTTTGCGCAATGTATGCACCCGACATACCAAGCGCACGCGCACCTACTCCAATAGCAAGAAATTCGTTACTGTATTTGGGTGCCTGTGCAAATACCGACAGGGAAGTAATTGATAATAATAGAGCAAAGATTGCAGAGCGAAAATTATATGTCATAACTTTAAATAGAGTGTGAATTTATAGATTTATTTTGAAAGCGTCAAAATCGTAAACGAGGCTTTTGATTTATTATTGTGCAGACCGGAAAATTTATTTTTACTTTGGGTTTGATAATGGAACACTTATATCGAGTATTTTGTTGATAGCCGTCATTAAATTCTTGTAAATCCGCGTTCTATCCTCCTTTATGGACTTAAGCAAAAAACGATACTTCGAAAACCTTGACGCACTGCGTTTCGTGTCGTTTTTCTTTATTTTTTTCGGTCATGCTTTGGACACCGAAAGCGAGATACTGAAACAGGATGAGGTTTACGGTTGGGTAAAGCACTACATCTATATTTTTGGAAAGACTGGTTTCAGTTTTGCCTTTGTTCTCTCCAGCTATATCAATACGTGGGTAATTCTTGAAGAACGCAACAACAGCGGAAAGTTCAGCCCGGTTATGTATTATGTAAGGCGTGCCTTGCGTATTTGGCCTCTTTATTTTCTGACACTTTTAATCGGTTTTGTGTTAGTACCTTTTGCAAAAGATATACTGAACGAGCCTTTTACAGAAACTGCAAACCCTATTTATTTCATTTTCTTCGTTGGCAATTTCTACCTTATTGAACATGGGTTCACGCAATCGCCCATCATCAGTGTATTGTGGAGCGTTTCGGTAGAAGAGCAGTTCTATATTTTCTGGCCTTTTTTGCTGTTGCTTTTCAGCTTCAGAATTAAATGGTTGTTTCCGTTGCTGATGATTGTCTTTGCGGCATCAACTTTTTATCTGTTTGGTGTGCGTGAAAATGATCAATATGTCTTATGGTACCATACACTTTTCTTGTTGGGCGATATTGCAATGGGAGCTTTGTTTGCATTTATCTCTTTCCAAGCCTCACCCCTAACCCATCTCCGAGGGAGAGGTGAACGAGTTTTCCGCTTCCTTGAAAATATTAGTAAGAAACAGATAGCAATCATTTACATTCTATTCTGGATTTGTCTTATTTTTTACAAACCTATTTTTGAAAACAATCTATTGCCGGGCGTTGTAAACCTGATTATTGAAAAGATTGTATTTGCCCTGCTGCTCGCCTTCTTCATCTTTGAACAAAACTTCTGCAAAAACTCATGGATAAAATTCGGAAGGCTTAAGCTATTCAGCTTTCTGGGTTTAATTTCTTACGGTCTTTTCTGCTTCCACGAAATAGGAATTCTGATTGGTGGAAGAGTTTTGGAATTGCTGAATTTACAGGATAATGTCGGCTGGTTTTTACTTATAAAACCTGCGGTGGCATTAATTATTATAATTCCTGCGGCTTATTTAAGCTATTATTACTTTGAGCTGAAGTTCTTGAATCTGAAGAAGTACTTTTATTCTTAATGCCTCTCCTCATGCTGAATTTATTTCAGCATCTTAATAATGAGACCCTGAAACAAGTTCAGGGTGACGGCTAATCCAAACCCAGTTCCTTCATAGGATCCCAATAGAGTTTGTCAAAGTTTTTCACTTTGTCTTTCACCACTTTTATTCCTTCCTTTTCAAGCAATTGCTTCATCATATCGGGATGCCCGAAATTGTGTTTTCCTGTGAGCAGTCCGTTGCGATTTACCACACGGTGTGCAGGAACTTTCGGCTTCTGTGAACCGGCATTATTCATTGCCCAGCCTACCATGCGAGAGCTTTTACCTGTTCCCAAGTAACGTGCAATTGCTCCGTAAGATGTAACTCTTCCTTTAGGAATTAATCGGGTAACAGCATAAACATCTTCAAAAAATGATTGGTGCTTTTGGGTATCAGCCATTTTGCAATGCAGAAATTTTGAAACTAAGATAGTTAATCTTCAAACCCTGCTCCAAAAACATTTTTTCGTAATAGGTTTTTATCTGCAAGAGTTCTGCATTCTTGCTGATGTAAGCAACCTCTGCTTTTTCAATTGATTTGTACAAATCAGCAGTGGCGGCAAGTAGTTCAAGTTTCAATTCCTGAGCTACTTCCTTTGAATAATCATACAAAGGAAAATTATCTGTCTTAAGATTTACAATTCCTCCCGGCTTCAGAATATTCGCGTATCGTTTCAGAAAAACAGGCGAAGTCAAACGTTTACGCTCTCGTGTTTTTTGTGGTTGCGGGTCGGGGAAAGTTACCCAGATTTCATCCACTTCACCTAGGGCAAAAACCTTCTCAATGTGGTCAATGCGTGTACGGACAAAAGCCACATTGTTCATTTTGTTATCAAAGGCTGTTTTGCTTCCGCGCCATAATCGTGCGCCCTTTATATCAACTCCAATAAAATTCTTATCAGCGAATCTTTCTGCAAGTCCAACGGTGTATTCGCCTTTACCGCAACCTAACTCCAGAACAAGAGGATTATCGTTTTTGAAATATTCTTTATGCCATTTCCCTTTCAGACTAAAGTCTTCGGAATTATGCAAAGAAGGCAATTGAAAAACATTGGGAAATGTTCCAATTTCAGCAAATTTTTCGAGCTTTCCTTTTGACATTTATTTAGTGATTTACGATTTGGCGATTTAGTGATTTCAATCACCAAATCACTAATTCACCAAATCACAATTTGATTTCTTCTCCCGCAGCATTCAGAAAATGATATTCCAGGAAGT
>CAMBRL010000111.1 GCA_945870105.1 Chitinophaga pinensis | reverse complement strand
CTAAACTGTCAATTCTCTTTTGCACAGGAAACTTCTGAGGATTATTACATCCAAGGTTTTCTTGCTTACAATAAAGGCAATAACGAACTTGCTTTAAAACATTATAACCATGCAATAGAACTTAAAGCCGATTATTTTGAAGCCTATTTTGCACGAGCAAATGTTAAGAGTGAATTGGGATTTCATCAGCAGGCAGTTTATGACTATGATAAAGCAATTGATATTAAACCTGATTTTGTAAAGGCTTATAATTACCGTGGATATGAATATTACATTTTAAAAGAATACAAGTTTGCTATTCAGGATTACAATAAAGTTGTTTTATTGAAAGCAGATTATCCTAATGCTTATGTCAGCCGCGGAGATTGCAAGTTTATGCTTAATGATTTACCCGGAGCAGAAGCTGATTACAATAAAGGTCTGGAATTGAAATCTGATTTTGCAGAAGCCTTTTTCGGCAAAGGAAATATTTACATGAAGCAGAAAATTTATGATAAAGCAGCTACTGAATATACCAGCGCACTTGCTATTAATTTGAAATATCATGAGGCGCAGAATGCCCGGGGTAAAGTATATTTTTCTCAAAAACTTTACAAAGAGGCAGAGAAAGATTTCAGTGAAGCAATAAAGCTGAAACCTGATTTTTCAGAAGCATGGTACAATCGTGCAAATACCAAATCAGCAGCCGACAATAAGCCTGAAAAAGGTTGCAAAGACTGGACGAAAGCTGCAGAACTTAAATTCCAAGCAGCAGCTGATTCTATGGCTGTACATTGTGTAGATAAGAAGAAAGAAGAAAAAGTAGAAGACAAAAAAGAACCTGCAAAAGAGGAAAAGAAAGAAGAGAAGAAAGAAGACAAGAAAGTGAAAAAAGAAGACAAAGCGACTAAACCTGAATAGTCGAAAATAAAAATCCTCAAAAATTTTATCAGTATTTTTACCTTGTCTAATTAATTAAGACAACGAATGCAGCATTTGCCTTTAGCAGAAAATATGCGTCCTACAGGGCTTGACGATTACATCGGGCAGAAGCATCTGGTTGGTGAAAATTC
The DNA here is from genome assembly GCA_945870105.1 of Chitinophaga pinensis. Classification (GTDB taxonomy): domain Bacteria; phylum Bacteroidota; class Bacteroidia; order SXHM01; family SXHM01; genus SXHM01. The sequence continues at coordinate 11,366 of CAMBRL010000111.1, read as the reverse complement.
TACGCTGCGTAAAATGATTTCAACGGGACTAATCCCGTCAATGATTTTCTGGGGACCACCCGGCACAGGCAAAACAACGCTTGCAAATATCATTGCAAAATCACAAAATCGTCCGTTTTATACATTGAGTGCAATCAGCTCGGGTGTAAAAGATGTGCGCGAAGTGATTGAAAAAGCAAAAGAGAATAATCTGTTCAGTAAGGGAAATCCGATTTTATTTATTGATGAGATTCACCGTTTCAGCAAAGCGCAACAGGATTCACTTTTGGGCGCTGTTGAAAAAGGAACGGTAACGTTGATTGGTGCTACCACCGAAAATCCTTCGTTTGAAGTTATTCCGGCTTTGCTTTCGCGTTCTCAGGTTTATATTCTCAAACATTTGGAGAAAAATGATTTGACTGAACTGATTGAACGTGCGGTGCTGTATATCCGAAAAGAAAGAGGCATTAATATGAAGGTTCAGGAAAATGAAGCCATCATGCGCCTTTCCGGAGGCGATGCGCGGAAGCTGCTCAACATCATGGACATTCTTTGCGGATCGGGCAAAAATGAAATTACAGTTACAAATGATCTGGTGACTGAAACCATTCAGCAAAATATTGCGCTATATGATAAAGCTGGCGAAATGCATTACGATGTTATTTCCGCTTTTATAAAAAGCATTCGTGGCAGTGATCCCAATGCAGCAGTTTATTGGCTGGCGCGTATGATTAACGGAGGAGAAGACCCATCGTTTATTGCAAGAAGATTGTTGATTTTAGCATCGGAAGACATTGGAAATGCAAATCCTACTGCGTTGGTCATTGCAAACAATTGTTTTCAGGCTGTGAATGTTATCGGTTATCCCGAATGCAGAATTATTCTTTCGCAGGCTACGGTTTATTTGGCTACTTCACCCAAAAGCAATTCTACTTATATGGCTATAAATAATGCGCAGGCTGAAGTGGATGCAACGGGTCATTTGCCTGTTCCTTTGCATTTGCGCAATGCACCTACTAAACTGATGAAAGATATAGGCTATGGTGCTGAGTATAAATACTCACACGAATACGAAAATAATTTTTCAGGACAAGAACATTTGCCCGGAGAAATTGCCGGAAAAATATTTTACGAGCCGGGAAATAATCAGCGTGAACTGCAAACGCGCGAGTGGTTGAAAAAGCTATGGAAAGAGCAGTATAATTACTGAATTAAAGGAGCAGTTTCTTTCTGTTTCTTTTTCCGGATAAACATATTTCTGAAAAACTCCTCAAAAGTGTTGAATTCCTGACGGTATGAAATACCTGCGCCTTGTGTGTAAGGTGAGTTTGCTGTAACAACGTTGATGCCATTGGTTTTGTTGAAAGCACGCACACGGAATTTACCGTCATCTGTTATTTTATATTCCAGACTAAAGTCGCCCAGAATATTACTGTTTGATGAAGCACTTTGTCTGTTGGTAACTCCCACATTTCCGTCAAAAACAACACGGTTATTAAATAGTTGTGTTGAGAAATAAGCCTGAATTTCATCACCTGTTAATGTGTTTCCTGTACGATAATTAACACCCAAATCGAAATCATCGCTGATGCGTGAAAGCCAGTTGCTGAGCTGGTTTGAGAGTAATTCTGTAGAGTTGGAACTGAGCGCTCCGCCAACATCTTGATTTCCTGTAGCTGCAAAACGGTTTAGCACCAGCAAGCTAAAAATCTGCCTGTTCATTTCCTGCTCGGTTGTTATTGCACTTTTTAAAGCGGTTTTAGTATTTTGATCTGAGTTTGGCAAATCAATATCGAAATTTATAGCAGGGTTCAACAGTTTGTCAGTCATCTTCATCTGACATTCAACAAGAACCCGTTTAGTAGAGTCTATAACAGGAATAATTTCACCCAATGATGTACGCACTTTGTAAGCTGCTTCAAGATTAATATCTGCATCATACGGGTCGCCACTCCATTTGATAGCACCACCCTGTTTAACTGTAAATTTTTTGTTGATTACATTCTGCAATGTGAAAAGATAATCACCTTCATCGATCACATAATCGCCATACATGTTAAACTGCCCGAGCGTGTTGATGTTCATCTGAATATTTCCGTTTCCGCGCCCTTTAATAATATCACCAATCTGCGGGTCAAAAATTATCTGCACCAATGCATCGGGCGTTACTTCTAAATCAAAATTGAGCTGAACATTTGCTGATGCAGCTTTCCTTTCTGCAACCACTTTAATCAGGCTGTCTTTCTTGCTGACAAAAGTTACAAAGTCGGCACCGCTTGCATTGCTTGCACCAAAAAGCGGAATGTTGAACTTGGTCCCTTTGTCGGTGGTAGCGGCAATATCCATCACAATTTTTTTGAAAGTGCCTTTGAATTTCATTAGTCCCGAAGCGTAGGCCGTTCCGTAATAGAGCGAGTTCATTCCCGCAGTGGTGTTGAGGAATAGCATGTTGTTTGCCTGCAATGTTGCTTCAAAACGGAAGTTTTTAAACTTGTTGTGCATCAGTTTTCCGTTCACAATTCCAATACCGTCATTGATATCGCGCAAACGTAAAACAGAGTTGTCAGAAACATAATCGTGCAACTGAAGATTGTTGATGATAAATGCATCTTTGACTACATCAACATCGCCTGTAAAACTGTAATGTGTGTTGAGGTAAGCAATATCAAAATTCACTTTTTGCAAATTCAGTTTTCCCTTAATGTCAGGGTCTTTAGGTGTGCCTTTCAACTTCACTTTTCCGCTGGCATAGCCTTTCAGGTTGCCCATAACAGCGCCAACATATTTGCTGAAAATACTGAGCGGAGTTTTGTCAAGTGAAAGGTCAAAATCAAAACTGTCTTCCTTTTTTGCGGTGTAGTATTTTCCGCTGAAATCAATGGCGGGAACAGCATCGCGCATCAGTTTACCTTTTGCTTCAACCACTTTTGTAACATTGTCGTAGGTGCTGGACATAGCACCGGTTCCTATCAGTTCATGGTTTACGGTAAGTTCTGTAAAGTTGAGGTCTGCTGTGAAAATTAAATCGTGACGAATGTTATTGAGTGAAGCTTTTCCGTCAATGTATCCGTCAAAGACAAAACCATTTTTTTCGGTGAAGGAATTAAAGTTAGAAATATCAAACTGGCTGAATTTTACATCCAGTGGCTCGTTCATTTTTTTAGAAACTTTTCCGTCAACGGTTATGCTTTGTTCACGACTAAAAAAAGTAAGACTCTTGAAGGTGATGTCCACACTGTCAATACTTATTTTATTGTCGGGGTTTACAGCCCACTGCTGATCCTGAATATAAATTTCTGAAGGCAGTATGCGTATCTCAACTGAGCGCGGTGCAAACTTTGCTGTGCCGCTTATGTCGGCTGAATTAAGCACTTTTCCATTATTGTCCCAACGGACGTTGTAGTCTAATTTGTCTAATGCAATTTGTGCTTTTATATCCAGCTTTTTCAGGTAAATGCTGTCGGTTATATTTACTTTTTCAGAAGTGATTGCCGCATGAAACTCATCGCCTACTGATTTTGCTGAAATGTTAATGTCATGAATTTTAACACTGTCAATAAACAATTCAGGAATATCTCCTTTAAGTACAAAACTGCTGATGTTGGAATTGAAGCTCCCATTTAGTTTTGCAGTTTTGTTCAGGTGCAGTTTTGGTACAAATAAAAACTCAGGAAGCTCCGTGTTTTTAAGTGTTATGGTGTATTCAAAAACCTCGGGTACTTTTTCGGCCTCTTTGGTTTTAAAATCGGCAGCATAAGCCGGAAGATAGTTTTGCATCAGCTTGTTGAAAGCTTCGGGCAACTGGCGGAATTTGAATCTTCCGGTAAACTCGGCATCTGCAATATCAGAGAGCAAGGTAAGTGTGCGTTGTTTATTATTGTCTTCGCGGATGTCCAGTTCAAAATCATTAAATGCAAATGTTCGTTCGCCTTCGGTGTAAATACTATTACTGAGAAGAATATTTCCTATGCCATTGTCAATATCATCACCGGTGAAATTGAATTTAAGGTTAGACGAAACAATAACACTGTCTCTGTTTTTTAGAATGTTGAGCTTGCTGAGGTGGACATCTTTTAGTTCAGCCGTGAAATCCACAACTGGCAGCTCTCCTGCCAAATTCACGTTTCCGTTGAAGGCAAGTTTTATATTTTCTTCGGCAATGTTAAGTTTGCCGTCAAATATTTTGTTTGCAAACAAACCTTCCACCGTAATGTTTTTGTAGTTGTAGCCATTCAGGTCAATGCTGTTGATGGTACCGTTTAGCTTGGTGTTGATGGTGGACTTTTCAAAACCGCTGCCGTTGATGGTTGCGTTCAGTGATACCTTGCCAAGATAATCTTCGGATTCTAAAAACTTCCCGATGTTAAACTCGCTTGCAGAAAGTTTCCCCTCGTAAGCATATGTGTTTTTCTTTGGATCTTTTTTGAGTGAAATATCCGATGCAATGTTTCCGATGGCAGTGTTAAAATTTCCGTAAGCGGTAAAGCTGGTGAAGAACCCGGTAAAGCTTCCTTTGAAATTTATTTTACCCAGATAGCCAACATTTTCGGGCATTTTAAGGTAGTTGCCTTTTTGAAAGGGTGGCAGCGGAATGCGGTTGAGGTCGGCACGGGTAGTGGTTAATTTTTTAATGTTCAGATGCATAAAGGTTGCCTTGATGTCGGGCAAGCCCTCCAGTTCTACATTGCCGATAAAGTGTGTGTTATCGCCAAAACGGATGTCTAATTTTTCGCCTTTGAGGTTGCGCACAGGGCCTTTCACTTTTCCGGTAACATCAATGGTGGTGGTCATTCCGCGCAGGGCAGTAGCAAAATAGGCAATGTCGAAAAAACTTACGCGGCTGTCGGTAAGGTCAAAGTTCATGTTCACCTTGTTTACATAATCCAGAAAATCGCCCCAGCGCGAATACGTGAATTCAAGTTGCGTAACAATTTTGCTCGAGGGTGTGGTAATATGCAGGTCATCCACCTTCAGCAATGCGGGACTTACTGTCGCCTTTCCTGAAAACTCCTGCAAAATAAAACCGCTTTGTTCGGCACAGGTAAGGCTGAGCATGTTGCCTTTTATGGTATCGCCACGGATGATGATATCGTCAAGGTCAACGTTGATGTGTTTTACAAACAGGTGGCTGTAATCCATTCCCCATTCTTTGCGGGGCTTTAGCTGGTCGTCATACTGAAAGGAGGTTTGTCGTAAACGCAACGCATTAACATCAAAGGTCCACGGTGCTGAAACTTTGGTAGTGTCTTTTTTACCCATGGCATCAATGATGAACTGAAGATTGAGTTTACCCTTATCTTCAGGATATTTGCGCAGGTAAACTTTTGCTTCTTCGAGGGTAAGGCGGCTTACCTGCAAATGATTTTGCTGAATGCCCACACCGGTTATGTTTGCTTTTATTTTGTTGGCATAGATCAGCGTGTCGTGATGCAAATCTTCTACATATAAGCCTTCCAGAATAAGGCTGTTGAAAAAGCCGATGTCAATACCGCGCACCGAAACGGTGGCCCCTAATTGTTTGGAAATATAAGAGGCAATGTATTGTGTAAGTCTGTTTTGCACCCTGCTGCTGCGGAATCCAAAGTAGGCGCAAGTAACAAGCAGAATGATAACTGCCAGTGTAACCGAAGATATTTTAAGTGTTTTTTTCAATACTTTTGAAGACACTAATTACATGGATTGTTTGCCACTAATTACACAGATTGCCACTAATTATTTAACAACCGATTGTTTGACTTTATTATTTGCAAAATTAGGTAAATGAACACGAAGCCTGTCATCATTCTTGCTATTGAATCATCCTGTGACGAAACGGCTGCCGCTGTGCTGTCGGATACCAACATCCTTGCCAATATCATAGCAGGGCAGGAGGTGCATAAAAATTTTGGCGGTGTGGTGCCCGAACTGGCTTCCAGAGCGCATCAGCAAAATATTATTCCGGTGGTGGATGAGGCGTTGAAAAAGTCAGGTGTAAAACGCGAAGACATTAGTGCAGTTGCCTTTACCCAAGGACCCGGTTTGCTGGGTTCTTTACTGGTAGGCGGTTCGTTTGCAAAGGCTTTCGCACAGGCACTGAATATTCCGCTGATACCGGTTAACCATATGCAGGCGCATATTCTGGCGCACTTTATAAAAGCCTCACCCCCCGGCCCCCTCTCCGAGGGAGAGGGGGAGCAGAGTACGCCTTCGTTTCCTTTTTTGTGCCTCACGGTTTCGGGAGGGCACACGCAGATTGTATTGGTGAAGGATTATTTAGAAATGGAGGTTATTGGTCAAACCACCGATGATGCCGCAGGTGAGGCTTTTGATAAAGCCGCAAAAATTATGGGCTTGCCTTATCCGGGCGGACCGCTGATTGATAAATATGCCAAGCTGGGTAACCCGTTGCGCTACAAATTTCCCCAGGCAAAAATTCCGGGATATGATTTCAGTTTCAGCGGACTGAAAACGGCATTTATGTATTTCATCCGCGACAACGGATTGGATAATACCTGCACTACACCCGAAGAATTTATAAGCAGAAACCTGAATGATATCTGCGCTTCACTGCAACATACCATTGTGCAAACGCTGATGAATAAACTGAGGTTAGCCACAAAAGAGTTAGGGATTACTCATGTAGCAATTGCGGGAGGGGTTTCGGCAAACTCGGGTTTGCGTAACGCCTTGCTTGCCGAACAGGAAAAGGGCAACTGGAAAGTTTTTATTCCGCCTTTTGAGTATTGCACTGACAATGCTGCCATGATTGCCATTACAGGGTATTACAAATTTTTGCAGGGCGATATTGCAGGACAGGATACGGGTACAAAGGCTCGATTATATTTTTAATTATAGAACGCAGATTATTATGATTAAATATGATTCAATCAGCGTACATCTTAAAAATCATATACAATCTGCGTTCTATCTTTTCATTTTCTTTTTCACTTGTAATTTTATCTACGCCCAGAATTCACAAAAGGATTCACTGAAGAGTTTACTGAAAACACGCCACTCGCCCAAGGCGCTTACGGTGTATAAAACCAATCCGTTTAGCATTATGTGGGGACCAATACCGTATACTGCCGAGTATAAACTGGTTCGTGAAACGGCATTTTCTGCTCACAGTAGTTTTGTGGTGGGCATCTCGTTTCTGGGGAAAAGTCCGCTGCTTTCGCAGGCCGAAAAAAGTAATGCAGGCAGCTCACTTAATAATTCGCAAGGCAACACTAAATTGAAAGTACGGGGCTGGCGTTTTCAGATGGCGTATCGTTATTATTTAGGTAAACGCAAGGCTCCGCGCGGGTTCTGGTGCGGTCCGCAGCTCTCGTGGTCCAATGCCATTATAAGTACCAAGAGCTGGAATGCCGCCAATAATTATTTAGAGGTTACGCACTTTAACCTGAATGCGCTGGCAGGTTATCAGGTTATTATCCGCGATAAGGTTTCGTTTGATTTTTTCTTCGGCCTGGGCTATAAAAAGAATACGTGGTGGGAGCATTATGCAGGCCGCACCTATGTTATCCACGACTTTGATGATATTACTCCACTGTATGATAAGCCGGTGAAGATTACGCTGGGGATAAACTTTGGGTTGGCGTTTTGAAATAGTTTGTTAAATTTGGTTTCAAATATAAAGCACTGAAAAAGTTTGAAGTAATAAAATAGCATAACCATGAAAACAATACTACTGCCATTTTCTATCTTCTATTTTCTATTCTCTATCTTCAATTCCCACGCCCAAAGCACCATCCTGAGTTTTCACACCCTGCCTGCCACACCCACTACTAATGATGTGGTAAAAGTTGTGGCCAGCCTGAGCTTTACCTCAGGAGGTTGCGAATTGTCTGAACAGGGACATACCACCAACGCCTCGCGCACCGAAGCCTATGCCCTGCATTGTTTAGGAATGCTGACGGTTATCTGCCCCAACACCGATACCTTTCTGCTTGGCACCCTGCCGGCAGGTGACCATACCTTTGTGCTTAGCCTTAGCTCTGGCGGAGGTCCGGCACCCTGCAGCCCGGGCATTGTTATTGACGACACTGATTCAATAACCTTTACCGTTGACCCCGGAGTAGGTATAAATGTGCCCGATGCAAGGGCGGTAGAATTTATGCTCTATCCAAACCCCGCAAGCACGTTTGTCACCCTGAGCGTTCCCGATAGCTATCGGGACAAAGGGCTAACTCAAAATTCCCAATTTCAAATCTTTAACACACAGGGGCAATTGGTAACTCATCCCCTCTCGAGAGGGGAGTGCGCAAGCCTAAGCGCAGGCAAGGGGTGTGTAATTGACATCAGTACACTGCCCACCGGCCTCTATTATCTAACCCTGCAAAGCGCAGAAGGGGTAGGGGTGAAGAAGTTTGAGGTTATACGGTAATAGTTTATAGAAAATAGATGATAGCAAATAGCAAATAGAAAATTGGAATAATTGCGGCTGTTAGCTATTAGCTATTTCTTAGTGCGTTCAGTGTCCTTAGTGGTAAAAAATCTGTAATTTTATCGCACCCAATGGCAACCAAAAAGTATAAAACAAAAGAAGAGAAAACAGAGGCAAAAGAGCCGCAGGTTGGCTATGGTGAAAAAGAAATGATGTTTTTCAATTCGTTTGAAGACCAAGAAAACGATAATTACCGATGGCTTGCAACCCTTACGCCCGAGCAGCATCTTAACTACACAACTGAACTAATCAAACGAGTGTATTCAAAACAATTAAAAGAACATCCAACAATAGGTAACACTCTTATTATTGATTAAGTCATGGATGTATTTCTCGAAGACCATAAAAAATTTCTTCTTTTACTTCTGAAACACAAGGTTGATTTTTTGCTTATAGGAGGGTATGCCGTTATTTACCATGGTTATCAAAGGCCCACAGGTGATATGGATATTTGGTTAAAGCCCGATAACGAAAACCGTGAAAAATTTATTGCCGTATTAAGAGAACATAACATCCCTGAAAAAAATCTTGCCCACGTTCACAGCTTGGATTTTAATAACGTTCAGGTAATGCACATCGGTGAAAAGCCAAACAAGATTGATTTTCTCACCAAAGTTTCGGGTCTTACCTTTGATGAAGCCGACAAAAAAAAAGTATTTCTTCCATTAAAAGATAAAGCTGTTCCCGTAGTTCATTACCATCATCTTATAGTATTGAAAATGATTGCAGGTCGTCCACAGGATAAAGCAGATATTGATATTCTGCAGAAAATAAATCAGTTTAAAAAGAAAGGGTAAAAGTTATTAAAACATAACCCATGCAAACCCAATTCCCCATCCGCTATGGCCGCAACTACAAAGTAGTGATGGCAATAGTATTGCCCTGTCTGCTGATATGGCCCTTTATAGAAGCCCTGCAATTAATAGAACCCTTGGAAGAGTGGCAGTTGTGGGTAAGTATTTTTGCTTTTCTGGGTATCATCATCGCCTTCAGTGTTTGGCTTGCAATGCGTGTTTACCCGCCTGCATTTATGAGCATAGATAATGACAGGGTAAGCCTGAAATTCGATCCCTCTAATTTCCTTAGTCCTGCAGATTTTACCTTCCCCATTTCCGACATCACCGCCTTTACCCTTGGCGAAATCCGTGGCGATGAATACTATGTAATTACCACCCGAAACCCCAGGCGCAAATTTCAAATCTCGGCCTCAACCTACAGTGTGGATGATATCCTGCTCTATAACGAGGCAATGGCTGAAATAAGTGAAAAGGTAAGGGGAGTGTAACTTCGCGTCTTTGCACCTTAGGGGTAAAAATCTTAGTGCACTTAGTGACCTTAGTGGTAAAAACCTAAAGTTTCTTCAGCCCCGCAATCGTCCCCACCGGGTCGCCCGAAGAAAACACAAAATTACCCGCCACCAATACATCAGCTCCTGCTTTAATAAGCTCGGCAGCGTTGCTGCTGCCAACTCCACCATCAATTTCAATACGGGCTTTTGAGCCGGTGCTGTCAATCAGTTTGCGCAGTTTCTCCAACTTCTGAAACGTGCCGGGAATAAATTTTTGACCGCCAAAGCCGGGGTTAACACTCATCAGGCAAACCAAATCCACATCGGTAATAATATCCTCCAGTTGGTTAATAGCTGTATGCGGATTAACCGCTACACCCGCCTGCATACCCGCAGCTTTTATCATTTGCAGGGTGCGGTGAAGGTGAGTGCTGGCTTCAATATGCACGGTAAGAATATCGGCACCGGCATCTTTAAACTCCTGCACATAACGCTCGGGCTGCACAATCATCAGGTGCACATCCAGCGGTTTGGTAGCATACTTCTTCACCTGCTTTATAACCGGAAATCCGAAGGAAATATTGGGTACAAACACCCCATCCATTACATCCACATGAAACCAGTCGGCATTGCTGCTGTTAATCATTTCCACCTCTTCACGAAGTTTAGAAAAATCTGCTGAAAGTATTGAAGGTGCTATTAGTGCCATTGTAAGTTTAAAGTTTAAGGTTGCAAGTTTAAAGTTTAATTTGGCGTGAACTATAAACTTTGAACTTTAAACTTGCAACTTCAGACTAACAATTACCCTAAATATGTTTTCAAAATTCGGCTTCTCGAAACATGTTTCAATCTGCGCAGCGCTTTCTCCTTTACCTGACGCACCCGCTCACGGGTAAGGTCAAATTTTTCGCCTATTTCTTCCAGCGTAAGGGCATGTGTTCCGCTCAAACCAAAGTAACAGCGCAATATGTCTGCCTCCCGTTCATTAAGGGTAGTAAGGGCGCGTTCAATTTCCTTACGTAATGAGTCGTCAATCAGTTCCTTTTCCGGGCTTGGACTGTCGCTGCTTTTCAGAACGTCATACATATTGCTGTCCTCACCGTTAAGCAGCGGTGCATCCATGGAAACGTGGCGACCTGCATTTTTCATGCTTTCCTTCACCTCGTTTTCTGTAAGGTCAAGCAGTTGTGCTATTTCAGCAGCTGATGGCTCGCGCTCATGCTCTTGCTCCAGCTTTGAAAATGCTTTGTTTATTTTATTGATAGAACCAATCTTATTCAGCGGCAGGCGCACAATACGTGATTGTTCGGCAAGTGCTTGCAAAATGCTCTGGCGTATCCACCACACCGCATAGGAGATGAATTTAAATCCGCGGGTTTCATCAAAACGTTGTGCAGCTTTTATCAGACCTAGGTTACCTTCATTAATTAAATCGGGCAGGCTCAACCCCTGATTCTGGTATTGTTTGGAAACCGAAACCACAAAACGCAGATTGGCTTTGGTCAGTTTTTCAAGGGCTGCTATATCGCCCTTCTTTATCTTTTTGGCAAGTTCTACTTCTTCGTCAGCGGTTATCAGCTCAACGCGACCTATCTCCTGAAGATATTTATCAAGTGAAGCGTTTTCGCGATTGGTAACCTGTTTGGTAATTTTTAGCTGCCTCATGTGAAATAC
>CAMBRL010000110.1 GCA_945870105.1 Chitinophaga pinensis | reverse complement strand
TTGCAACGTCAAAGGTTTTGCAGATTCTATAATGGTATCACCCAACAAAACTGCAAACGGTTCACCGTTTACAAATTTTTCGGCATAGCTTATTGCATCACCCAATCCTTTTTGTTCGTGCTGATATTCCAGGTGAATATTGGCAAGGTGATTTAATGATTTGATGGCGTTCAGTTCTTCGCTTTTACCTTTTTGATCCAACACATTTTCCAGTTCAAGGTCTTGCTTAAAATGTTCGCGCAACACTTCTTTTCCTTCCGAAATAATAATGAGAATATCAGTAATGCCTGAAGCCACCGCTTCTTCGACTACATATTGAATTACGGGTTTGTCAACTACCACCAGCATTTCTTTGGGTTGGGCTTTGGTTGCAGGCAATAAACGCGTTCCAAAACCTGCTGCCGGAATTACTGCTTTTGTTATTTTATTTTTCATTTATACAATCTCCGGTTTTATCACTTCTGCCTCAATCCGTTTCATTGCAGTAACTAATTCACCAAACATTTTTTCATCTGAATAAGTGCCGATAATTGCACCACCCGAGCCTGTAAATTTTGCACTTGCACCAACGGATTGAGCCGTTTGCACCAACTCCAGATTTCCGTTACTTACGTTCATCACACCTTTACGGATTTCAAAATTGCGGTTTAAAAGTGCTGCAAAATTTTTATCGCCATTCTGTAATTTATTCCACATATCATCTGTTAGTTCTCCCCACTGATTTATTGAATTTAAAACAGCCGGTTCTTTCTCGGCATAACGTATAGCAAAATCATTGTGCGTTATTTCCGAACCTTCTGAAAGGTTGGTTCTGTAAGCAATATATAAAGAGGGCAGAAGATTTTTATCAAACGGAATGTATTCACCAAAACCTTGTTTGTCCATCCGGGTTTTGTCGAAATTCATGTAAATAGGGCAATTGTAAACCTGTGCTACTCTGTCCTGCAAACCGGCACCGATTTTCAGTTCATCTTTTTCAACCGATAAAATAAGGTTGGCAAGAATTGGTTTCGGAATTTCAATTCCGTAGAACTGCATCATTGCTTTTATAGCAGCCGTTACAATTGCACTGGATCCGGCAAGGCCAAGTCTGTCGGGAATAGTAGATGAAAATGCGATGGTGAAATTCTTTTTGGGAAGTTGAATATTGTTTTCAACGCAGTAGTCGTGCAGTTTTTTTATAGCAGCTTTTATTAAACGTATGCCACCGTAATAGCCGTTTTGTTCTACTTCACTTACTAATTCTTTAATATTGTTAAAGCTAAGTCTGTCACGGTTGCCGGGAATGATTTCTAATTTATCGCTTTCCTGTAACTCAACTTCAACTTTAAAATTGCTGAATGTGAAAGCAATGGTTTTTCCGAAATAGCCGTCAGAAGGGTTACCGATAAGCGCAGCGCGTGGATATGAAACAGTTTTAATCATAAAAGCCGTGCAAATTAATGAATTGAATACAATCAGAAATAAAATGATTATTAGAAAAATTTACTTCTTTTGTAAAAAAATCAAATCATGAAACACATAACTGTTTTTTTAGTCTCGCTTTTTGCACTTAACGCATCAGCGCTTAATCCAAGCAGAACTTATAAACAACGTCCTGATGCACTCAACATGATTTATGAGGAACATAAAGTAGATGTTTCTGATGGTGCAAAACTTGTTGCATGGTATTTTCCAAATCAGAAAAAATCCACAAAGATGATTCTGGTAAGTCACAATGGTGAAGGTAACATGGCTGATTATCTTAGTAATGTGGATATGTTACTTTCTATAGGTTATAATGTTTTGATCTATGATTACCGGGGTTTTGGTGAAAGTAGTGAATTTGAAATGGATAACAACATGTATATCTATCCGCATTTCCAAGACGATGTAATAGCTATGATTGATTTTTGCGGAAAACAGTTTGCACCAACTTTTTACATGTATGGATGGGGAATGGGAGCAGGTCTTTCACTTGGAATTGGATATAACCGCCCGGAAGTAAAACGTATCATTGCAGATACTCCTTTTCTTTCTATGGAACATTTGGAAATGCGTTTTTCATCCTGGGACGAGCCAATGGATGTGCCTTTTGCAGGGTATGACAAAAGGTATGAACCAATTTATTCATTGGATTTGCCACCGCAAAAAACTCTTGAAAAGATATTGCTGATTATAGGAAATTATGATCCTTTACTTAAGCTCGATGACATGAAGAGTCTGAAAATGAAACAACCTGAAATAATTGCCCCAATTTATGAAGTAACCAACCCTGATAGAATTGACAATTTTCTGGTAGATAAAGTAGGATATACTGAAGCCATTAAAAAATTCCTTTCAAATTAGAAACTGAATTATGTTACTTTTGCGATTGTAAAAAATAAACTCATGAACAAAATTTTCACATCTAAATTTATCTTCGTAGCAAGTGCTTTATTGATTGCTGCTTTCAGCCGTTTAATTCCGCATCCGTTTAATTTTACGCCTATTGCCGGAATGGCTTTGTTTGGTGGCGCTTTGCTGAGTGATAGAAAAATGGCTGTTGCTATTCCGCTGGTAGCCATGTTTATCTCTGATCTTTTTCTTGGTTTCCATGATCAGATGTTGGGTGTTTATCTTTCTTTTATCATGATTTCTTTTATTGGCTTTTGGTTGAGCAGCAACTACAGCGCAGGTAAAATTGCATTGGCATCTTTATCATCTTCTCTTTTGTTCTTCTTGGTTACTAATTTTTACTGCTGGTTAATTTATCCGATGTACACAAAAGATTTAGCTGGATTAATTTCTGCTTACACACTCGCAATTCCTTTTTACACCAACGATATTTTCGGAAGTTTTTTTGTGAATACAATACTTGGTGATTTGTTTTATACTTCAGCTTTGTTCGGTGCATATCATCTTGCTACGTTCAAATTTCCGGTTCTTGCCAAAGCTTAATTCTTGAAAAAAGTTTACAGCATTGGAATTGTTGCGGGACTTATTCCTGCGCTTTTCAAGACCATTCTGTTTTTTTCGGGCTATACTGAATCGCATGCGGGAAGTTTTACCAATCTTGCCGAACTTGTTGTGATTGCCTTGGCAATTCCCATTGCAGTATTTGTTGCGCGCAAAGACAATGGTGGAGTATTGTCTTTTAACAGTGCGCTTAAAACAGGTATGGCAATAGCTGCTCTGTCAGGAATTATAGTGTGTGTGTTTACTTTTGTTTATTACAAATACATGAACACCGCTATGGTTGAAAATGCAATTGCCGAAGCAACAAAATATGCCGCGGATAAAAATCTAAGCCCTGAAGACACAAAGAAAACTATTGGAGGAGCAAGGCAGGTATATTCACCTTTTGTGCAAGCAACATCCGCTCTGTTCGGAATTATGCTTGCAGGCTTTTTTGTATCGGTTATTTCGGCTGTGATATTTAAAAGAGAAGAATAATATGGCTTATGATCTTCATTTGGAAGGCCGCATTAAACAGGTTCTTGATAAGAAGAGAATTGTTTATGCCGGAAAGAATATGATGGGCGGCTGGTGTGCTATGGTGGATGACAAAATGTGCGTAGGAATTGTGAAGAATGAATTGATGGCACGCATTGACCCTGAGTTTCACGAAAAAGCGTTAAAGAAAAAAGGTTGCCGTGTAATGGATTTCACCGGAAGACCTATGGCTGGCTATGTTTTTGTTTCTCCCGAAGGGATTGACATGGAGATAGACCTTGAATATTGGATTCAACTTTGTCTCGATTTTAATCCTAAGGCTAAGTCAAGCAAAAAATCAAAAAAATAATTTACGCTATTGAACTGTAGGTATCATTCCTCTGATACCCATGTCAATTACCACATCACCTGCTTCGGGTTCATAAATACCATCACCGTTATCAATCCACTCAAAACTATCGTTGGTAGAGAGCGAAACTTCCACTACAATATCAGCGGTTTCGTTGCCTGTGATAACCATGTTGCTTCCTGCAAACTGAGCGGTTACAAGACAAGATCCACTTGGTAATGGAGAATTTAAAAATAATGGATTTACAACTGTTGTTGCTCCTGCCGGTGCTTGTCCTGATGTTACCTGGTTAAATGCTTCAAATGCCCAATAGCCTTGTGCTTTGTCATCGTTCACGACAATAGGCACATTCAGTGGTGAGTAGGTTTTTATATACGTATTGTAACCGATAAAAGAAGCTACAGTTCCTGTAAACTGGTTGCCGAGAAATTTAACTTTCACATCATAGTTTTGGTAAGCCAGCGAAACACGCAGCCACTTGTAGCTTCCCGCAGGAACCTGACTTAGCGGAATAGAGAAAAATTCTTCGCCCGGACCAACAACATTGGATTGTTCAAAGTCAATTGCTCTATTGCCTCCAGCCATTGTTTCTAAGTTTTTAAATAATACAGCGCCTCCTCCAATGGCGGTAAAATCATTGGTTGCCAGCTCTACATAGTGTCCGCTCATTTTATTGAAAACAGGTGATTGTGCCGCCCTGCCCGCAGGAACGGTGGTTGGTTGTCCGAATGCATTCAGCCTTACCTGCGTTGAATCAAATTTGAATTTTAAAATAAGGCGCGGATGCTCGCCCGGGTTTAAAGCGTAATCTGAATTAATGCCGTCATCGTTTAAATCGTCATCTGTTTCTTTTTTACATGATGAAATAGAAAGGGATAAACCGATAAGGGCAATAAGGAGAATTGAGATTTGCTTCATTGTAAATGGTTGTTTAAAATTCAATTCAAAAGTATGCTAAAAATAGTAGCAATCGAAAAATGAATAGCTAATTTTATGGCGTTTAATAATCATTTAATAAAACAGACTTCAATAATGATGCATAGATTATGTTTAGTTGCAGTGTTGTCGGTATTTGCTTTCAGTGTTTCTGCGCAGAATATGTACAAACCTTCACAGGTTGCAATTGCATCGCTGCCGCAATGGGCGCAACTGATGTATTCAGAAAATCCAAATCTTAATGAGGTGAAGAGCGCTTATGAAGATTATTACTCAACTCACGAGTTTGAGAAAAGCTACCACACACAATACTACAAACGATGGATGCGCAGTGCTGCACCCTGGGCGCAGGCAGACGGAACAATAAATCGTCCTTCTGCTGAAGAACAACTGGCTGAGCGTAACGAACTAATTCGCGCAAACACTGAAGACAGTCGCTCAAGCGGAAGCTGGAATTTGGTTGGACCAATGGTTGCTTTAAATGGAAACGGTGACCGTGTTTCTGTGCAATCAAATACGTATTCCATTGACCAAAGCGCATCCAATCCTTTAGTGGTTTATTGCGGAACAGAGCCCGGTGAAATTTATCGAAGTAATGATGAAGGCTTGACATGGTTTAATGTGAGTTATAACGACCCTTTGAATGGAGGAGTAACGGCTATTGAAATTCATCCTACTAATCCTGATTTTGTTTTAGCGGGTTCGGGTGGTTTTATTTTTAAAACTACTGATGGCGGAACTACATGGACATCCGTTCTTAACTGCAATGGTGCGAATGAAATCCTTTTTGTTCCTTCTGACCCCAACATAGTTTTTGCAGCTACCAACAGCGGCTTTTACCGCAGCGCAAACGGTGGTGATAACTGGACACAACTTTTTCCGGAGCAGAGTTATGATGTAAAACTAAAACCCGGAAATGATAACACCGTGTATTTTGTAAAGCGCAGCGCAAGCGAAAGTGTTTGTCAGTTTTACCGCAGCACCGATATGGGAGTTAGTTTTTATCAGCAGACAACAGGTTGGTTCACTTCAACCGATGCATCAAGAAATGATGGTGGTGCCCGCCTTGCCGTTACGCCTGCCGACCCTAACAGAGTTTATGCTTACCTGATTGGTGAAGCAAAAGCGGATGACAACGGTTATATCGGTGTGTATAAAAGCACCGACAGCGGAACTTCATGGACATTGCCCAACACGCCTGCGGGCGGTCCTTACGATGCAAACCACATTAACCTTGCAATAGGAAATGTGGGCTGGCAATACTGGCAGGGCTTTTACAACTGTGCTATTATGGTTTCTAATACCGATGCCGATGATATTCTGGTGGGCGGTTTAAATCTGTGGAAGTCGGATGATGGTGGCGCAACGTTTTCATCTCTGGCTGGCTATGTGGGCGGCCCTTTCAACATTCATGTGGACATGCAGGATTTTCGCAATACACCAACGGGCACCTGGCTTACCTGCGATGGTGGTATTTATCACTCGCCCGATTTTTTTGCAACCAATGGTTTTGAATCGCGCATGAACGGTGTGCACAGTTCAGACTACTGGGGCTTTGGCAGCGGCTGGAACGAAGATGTATTGATTGGCGGTCTTTACCACAACGGCAATTTGGCCTTTCATGAAAATTATGGCGCAGGAAATTTTCTGCAGTTGGGTGGGGGAGAGCCTGCCAGTGGCTATGTAAATCAGGGCGAGAATAGAAAAGTGTATTCTTCCGACATCAACGGAAAAATTCTACCGCTTACTATTGGCGACCCCATTGCCTCGGTTGGTTTTGGTATTGACCCGAACGAAAGTTACGGTGATGTGGAATCAACCGAACTGGAGTTTGACCCGAGCTGCTATAACATTGCCTACACGGGCAGAGAAAACAAACTCTGGAAAACAGAAGATGGAGGTGTTACCTTCAGTTTGTTTCATGCTTTTGGTTCTGAGACATCAAGCCGCATCACCTATATTGAACCATCGTGGAGCAAGCCCGATGTGATGTATGTATGTCAGCAGGTAACAACGCCATCGTATTACGGGTTGCTGTGGCGCACCGTTAATGGCGGTGCAAGCTGGTCGAGCCTTACTATTCCTGCAGTGAACAATACCCGCAAAATGCTTATTCAGGTTGACCCTGAAAATGAAAATAATCTGTGGATTGCTTTTCAAAGCGCAGGAAACGGAAATAAGGTTTACAAAAGCACTAACGCAGGTGTATCATGGAGCAACATTACCACTTCTGCATTGAACGGACAAACCATTCGCTCCTTGGTTTTGATTGGCGGAACCGATGGCGGTGTGTATGTTGCCACCGACAAAACAATTTTTTACCGCAATAACACCATGCCCATTTGGGAAGATTACGGTGACGGTTTGCCCGTTGTTACAAGCACCTGCATTGCCCGTCCGTTTTACCGCGATAACAAAATCCGCATTGCCTCATACGGAAAAGGCATATGGGAAAGCGAGTTGATGGAAGAACAGATTCGCCCTGTGGCGCAGATTTTTGTGGACAAGCTGGATTTTACCTTGCACTGTACTGCCGATACCTTCCGCTATGTTGACCACTCGATGATTAATCACGAAGGCGCAAACTGGGAATGGACCTTTCAGGGAGGAACACCTGCTACGGGAAACACCTGGAAAGAAAATGTGGTTTACAATGCGCCCGGCACCTACCTCACCATTTTAAAAGTAACCAACGGCAACGGATTATTTGATTTCGATTCGCTGCACATAACCGTTGATGCTTATCAGCCAACAACGGTGGTGAGTGAAGGATTTCAAACTGTTTTTCCCCCTGCCGGTTTTGAAATAGTAAATGCCGATAACAGCATTACATGGGAACTGAATACCGCTGTGGGTGCTTATGGATTGAGTTCGCAATGCTCTTACATCCGTGGCTACGACTACTGGCCTGGTGGTGATGTGGATGATATGCGCATTAGCGTAAACACCAACAATATGTATGATACTAAATTGACCTTTGATGTTGCCTATGCACGCTATGCCGTTAATTATGCCGATACGCTGGAAATTCTGGCTTCCATAGATTGCGGTGAAACCTTGCAGCGTGTTTATTACAAAGGAGGAACTGACCTGAGTACCGCGCCAGACTATTCTGCAACTGCATGGGTTCCCGCAGCAAACGAGTGGCGCACCGATACGGTGGATTTAACTGCCTTTGAAAACAACGATGATGTGCTGCTTATTTTTCGCAGCATTACCGCATGGGGACAAAATGTTTACCTTGACAACATCAATCTGCTTACCACCAACACCACAGCTATTGCTCAAACCAAAACGGAAGAAAATAGTTTGATGCTGTACCCAAATCCTGTTTCAGCTTCGGGCAATCTTTTTATTTACAGCAATAATTTAAAACCGGTGGAAGTGGAGATTTTTTCTTCGCAAGGCAAATTGGTTTATCATAACACCCATCAGCCGCAAACGCAGTTCAGTATTCCCGACCTTGCTGCAGGAAGTTATGCCTACAGGCTGAGTACTGATACGTTTATTAAGAATGGGGTGATGGTGGTGAGGTGAAAATTAAAAACTTATGATCGGCAACACGAACACCCTCGAGCTATTAGTTTTACTTATTCTCGTCATCTTCGGCATAGCCGAAATTGTTGCGGGTAGGTTGCAACAAACAAAACGCACTTTTAGCGACTGGTTGCAGGAGGCCGGTGGTTTTGCTGTGCTGATGGGGGTTATAAAACCCTTGATTTTTCTTGCAGTGCTGGGCTTGGGTAATCTGATTGTGCCCGATTGGCACAATCGTTTCAGCCAAACATCGTTCTGGATTTTATTTCCTGTTTTTCTGCTTGTTGACGATGTGTTTCAATACGGTTATCACCGTCTGGCACATGAGCATGATTTTTTCTGGAGGCTGCATCGTC
The DNA here is from genome assembly GCA_945870105.1 of Chitinophaga pinensis. GTDB lineage: Bacteria > Bacteroidota > Bacteroidia > SXHM01 > SXHM01 > SXHM01. The sequence goes on along the minus strand of CAMBRL010000110.1, from coordinate 3,883 downwards.
CGCATCATCAGGCCGAGGAAATGGGGTTCTTTGTTTCGTACCGCAATGCAGGCTTGTATTATGTATTGATGCCTAATATCTGGTGGACAGGAATTATGACTTTTCTTGGTGGAGGATTAGCTGTTACAGTTGGACTTATTCTGAAACAGTTAGTCATCATCGGTTCGCACAGCACCGTAAAATGGGATAAACCTTTATACACTATTCCTTTTCTTAGTCCGATAATGACAGTTGTGGAGCGCATTATTGTTACGCCTGCTTTTCATTACGCACATCACGGAAAATCAAAGCGCGATGGCATCAGCGACCCCAACGGAAATTACGGAAACATGTTTTCCATCTGGGATCAGTTATTTAATACGGCAGTGTTCACGCGCAAATTCCCAACCGACCTTGGTCTGATAAACGATCCGAAAGAACATTGGTCAGCTACCTATTTTTATCCCTTGGTAAAATCCGATAATCCTGAAAGTGAACTTTCGGGCGGTTACAAAAAAGTAAGCACCAGTGTTTTTGAACCAGCTGCCGTTGAGGTTAAGAAAGGCGAAAAATATTTGTGGTGCCGTTGCGGAAAAAGTAAAAATCAACCTTTTTGTGATGGTTCGCATCACGGAACAAAATATAAGCCGCTGCTGTTTGAAGCAAAGAAAGACGGGGTGATTAAATTATGCAATTGTAAGTTGACCAACACTGCACCCTATTGCGATAACTCGCATAGGAAACCAGCAAGCTAAATACTACATTTGTACTAAGTCACCTTAAATCAATATACCATGAGCTATTATTTCAACAAAGTATTATCCGGAAAAAGTTTTGAAGAAGCTATTGAGTTGGTAACAGCCGAACTTAAGAAAGAAGGTTTTGGTGTGCTCACCGAAATTGATGTAAAAGAAACTCTGAAAAAGAAGATTGACGTTGATTTTAAAAAGTATAAAATACTGGGAGCCTGCAATCCGCACTTTGCTTACAAAGCATTGAGCAGCGAAGATAAAATCGGTGTTTTTCTTCCTTGCAACGTGGTGGTTGAAGAACACGAAAACGGAACAGTGGAGGTATCAGCCGTAGATCCGGTGGCTTCAATGAGTTCTGTTAAAAATGATGCGTTGGGCCCCCTTGCAATTGAAATACAGGAAAAACTGAAAAGGGTTATTGCGGGAGTAAATTAACCTGCTTTCACCAGCAACCCCTTCAACTTCCCCACCACAAAATCAATCTCTTCTTTTGTCTTGTATTTGCTGAATAAGAAACGCAGCGCCCGGTTGAATGTTTTTTATTATTTGACTGCATCTGAGCTAAGCAGCAATTGAATTGCCGCTTTTTGCAATTTAAAATATATTAATACTTTTGAATTGAATTTAACTCATTTAACAATGAATTTGATGAACAGTTTTTTTTTCAGATGTATAGCATTGATGGTCATAACAGGATGTTTCTCGTTTTTTCAGTCAAATGCACAAACACCTACGGATGCAATTATGATGAAACCCGGAGCCATTTGCCTTGATGCCAACTATGAATATAGCCAGTGGCACGAGTACTGGGAAGGCACACTGAAAAGAGATAATGGCAATGTAGGTACATTAAGAAGGCATAGTGTTACTCCTATGTTTAACCTCGGAGTATTAAAATGGCTCAACATCATGTCTTCGGTGCATTATAAAGTAACTGACCCTACAGCAGGGCAATTGGAAGGAGCTAAAGGCTTCTCTGACTTTAATATCTGGGCCAAGGCAGAAGTTATGAGAAAACAGATAGGGGCAGGTGGAACACTTACTGCTTTTTTTACAGCCGGATACATGGTTCCTGTAAGTAAATACGTAGCCGATTATCCCTACAGCATAGGTATGGGTTGTACTGAAGGATCATTAAAAGGTATTATGCAATACCGCCATCAGAAAGGATTTTATGTTCGCATTCATGCCGGCTATAATCTGCGCGGGAATGCAAATCTTCAGCGCAGTTATTATTACACCACACAAGGTTATTATGGCAGTGGAGTAGATGTTCCCAATGCCATGGATTATTCAGCTACAGCGGGGTACTACACCCCCAACAAACAATACAAAGCCGAGCTTATTTTTGACGGGTTATATTCATTCGGAGGATTTGATATCAGAAGACAGGATATGATGTTTCCTTCCAATAAAGTTGAATTTATGCGCTTAGGCGCACGCTTTGATTACTATCCTTCTTTTGCAATGGGGCTTAATATTCATGCTACAGGCGGATACGTGCTTACAGGGCGCAACGTAGGGCAGTCCACATTAGTTGGCATCGGTATAGGCTATGTATTTAAAATGTGGAACACCGAGAATAAAAAAGAATCGCAACTCAATTAAAATTAGTAATCATGAAAAAATATTTAATACCGGTATCACTTATTGTTGTAACAACTTTGATTGTATTAGTTCAGTCATGCCAGAAAGAAGCCGACACCTTAATGGATTTTGAACCTTATGGTTTTTCAGGCCTAGATGACAATGGCGGAACCTGGAAACCAATCCTACTCACAAGCGGCAGTCAGGTTACAGTTCCAACTCCCGATGATGTAACTTCAGCCGCGTATCTGCAGGAAGTGGCAGATTTAAAAACTACGGTTAACGCTCTTACGGAAGACCAGAAAACTGCGGTTGAATATTGGGGAGCAAATTCATTGATACGCTGGAATGAAATTGCCAATAACCTTTCGGCAAAATATAACCTTCCTCCGGCACCCAACCCTGACGGAAGCTATTCAGCACCCGATGCAGCTAATCCTAGTGCTTACCCGAATTTCCCGTTTTCACATCCGCCTTATTCCTGTAGAATGTTTGCTTATTGGGGAGGTGCACAGTTTGATGCCCTTATTGCTGTATGGAACCAAAAATATGCACACAATCGCCCAGCACCTTATAATGTAGATGGTTCTGTTGCAACCTTGCTTCCTGAAAACGACTTGCCTTCATACCCTTCTGAAGATGCTGCCATTGCAACTGTTTCTGAGGTAATATTAGGAGCAATGTTCCCGCTTGAAAAAGAATTTATTGCGGCAAAGGCTGCTGAGTTAAGAAACGCCCGTATCTGGGCAGGAATGAATGTGCAGAGTGATATTGCCGCAGGCGATTCAATCGGTAAGGCAGTTGCAACTGTTTTTATCAACCGTTCAAAAACCGACAAAATGAAATTTGCCAATACTACTGTTGCGGGTGCCGATTCAATTGAAAATGCAGCGCAGGCAATGTGGGGCTGGCATTGGGAAAACCTTGAAAACCCGCAAAGACGTGTTGGCATTTTGCCAAAATACGGAAAGGTAACCCCTTGGTTTATTCCAAGTGTGGAAGCTGTTCGTCCCGGACCACCACCTGCACCGGGATCTGCTGAGTTTAATGAAGATGTTGCTGAATTGGAGAGTTTTGATGATAACCTTACTCAGGAGCAGAGAGACATTGCATTATTTTGGAATGATGGCCCGAGTACCTACACACCAACCGGACACTGGAATCGTATTGCTTATGATTATATCATCAATAATAAACTTAATCCTTTACGCACTGCCAGAGTATTTGCATATCTGAACATGGCTGAAATGGATGCTGGTATCAGTTGCTGGGATACAAAATATTACTACCACTATCCGCGACCATCGGGTGCAAGTTCGGTTAAAGTGTTGATTCCAATTCCTAATTTCCCGTCTTACACATCAGGACATTCCACTTTTTCGGGAGCTGCTGCCGAGGTGCTTTCGTATTTATTTCCCGAAGGCGCTTCTGAGTTCAGCCATAAAGCAGAAGAAGCCGGAGCTTCCCGTGTATATGCGCGCATTCACTATCGCTTTGATTGCGATGCCGGATTAACTGCGGGAAAAGCTATCGGTACTTATGCTGTGAATGTTGCAGCGCAGGAT
>CAMBRL010000109.1 GCA_945870105.1 Chitinophaga pinensis | reverse complement strand
CTTCCGGGAAGAAATTACATCACCTTACCTGCAATAATTACTGTTTCTATTGGGATATTTGCGAATGAATAAGGCAAAAACGAATACGAAGAAATCTCTTTCGTAATAAATATATTCGCTTGTTTGCCTACAGCAATACTGCCATGCGTTTGACTTAACCCCATTGCGTAAGCAGAATTAATTGTTGCTGCATTAATCGCTTCTTCGGGTGTCATTTTATACTGAATGCAAGCGAGAGAAATCATGAAATTCATGTTGCCGCTTGGTGAGCTGCCGGGGTTGTAATCACTGGCAATCGCAACAGGCAATCCTGCATCCATCATTTTGCGTGCAGGAGGGAAAGGTTCCTGCAAAAAGAATTGCGCACCAGGTAAAATCGTTGGCATTGTTTCTGAGTTTTTCAGAGCAACAATATCTTCATCATTTATATATTCGAGATGGTCAACACTTATTGCACCTACAGAAACTCCTGCTTTTACTCCGCCTGAGTTACTCAATTGTTCTGCATGAACTTTTGGAGTCAATCCATAACCTTTGGCAGCAGTGAGAATTTTAATAGTTTCTTCTGCTGTGAAATATCCGTTCTCGCAAAATACATCGCAGTAATCAGCTAAGTTTTCTGCTGCAATTTGCGGAAGCATTTCATTAATGATTAATGTAATGTAATCTTCTTTCCTGTCTTTATACTCAGCCGGAAGAGCATGTGCGCCAAGGAACGTAGCTTTAATAGTAAGCGGTGAATGTGTTTTCAGTTTCTTTATCACGCGCAGCATTTTCAGTTCTGCATCCAATGAAAGTCCGTAGCCGCTTTTAATTTCAACTGCTCCTGTTCCCTGCATCATTACTTCGTTCAATCGCTTCAATGCGCTTTCCACTAATTCATCTTCGCTTGCTTCACGTAGTTTTTTTACTGAGTTTAGAATTCCTCCACCGCGCTGTGCTATTTGCTGATAAGTCAGTCCGTTTATTCTATCCACAAACTCTTGCTCACGACTGGCTGCAAAAACAATATGCGTATGTGAATCGCACCATGAAGGAAACACAAGTTTGTCTGTCGCATCAATAATTTGCAATCCACTCCAATCTGTAATTCCCGGAAAGTCATCCATCTTTCCGAAATCAACAATCTTATCTTCTTCAATGGCAAGCCATGCATCTTCAATGCAGGGAAGTGTTTTCATTTCAGCGCCAGCAACTTTAAGTCGCGGACTTTCTTCCACTTGTACTAAGTTTTTTATATTCTTGATTAGCAGTTTCATCACGTTTCAAAGATGCAAAAATTTGTTTGCACCAAAGATTTCACTTTTCTTTGTTGAAACGAAAACCTTAAAAAATGAAGAAACTATTAGTAATACTTGCAGTCCTTACTGCCAACACCCTTCTTGCAACTCCTCCGAAAGAAGGAAAACTTACCGTTTCATGGGTATTCTGCAACATTGTAGAAGGTTATGACCACGACACAAAATGCGTTGTTTTTATTGATGGCAAACAGGTTGGTGAATCATCTGTAAGCAAAGAAAGCCAGAAAAACTCGATTACTGTAACTGCATCTTCAGGAAGTCACAATGTTAAAGTTATGAACTACGCATTGTATGAGGGGAACTGGGAAGAACATTCAATAGCCAATGAATACAGTATTGATTGCTCGTTTGATAACAGCATGTCAATCAAACCAAAATCTATGCTTTCGCTGCTTTTTGATATTGACTCAGGAACAACTGCTACCTTCAAAAAATTAAAAGGCTGCCCTAAAAAGAAGTCTTAATCAATTAAGCGGAATAACAACACTAAGCCCTGTGGTATTGCGAGATACTACGGGGCTTATTTGTATCCCCCAATTGTTGTGGCTGTAAATAAGTTTGCCAATTCCATAACCAACAACAGCTCCAATAAAAACATCAGATGCCCAATGCCTGTTGTCGTGAATGCGCGAGAGTGATGCAATACCTGCAATAGTGTAAACCAAGGGCGGAATTAGTCTCTTGTCCTTGTATTCACAGGCAATAATAGTTGCTATGGAAAAGAAGATAGAAGTATGTCCCGAGAAAAATGATTCGTTCTTCCAGTTTCCGCCAAAGCTGTCGAAGACATAAGGGTTGTCTGTTGCATCAGGCCTGTGCCGCTGAAAAGCAAACTTCATCACTTGTGTGAATGCACCCGTAAGCACAAATGCTTTTACACCAAGTAATGCAACACGTTTGCTTCTGTCGTTATTCCAGATTAATCCATGCAGATAAAAACCTGCCATGAGAGGAAGAGAGTACGTTCCTTTACCCCAGGGTTCAAGACCGTAACGAGAAATATCATTGGTTAACGGTGTTCTTAGTTTTTGAGAAAGTCTTTTTATCTCGTCATCATAAACAAAAAGAACGCCTGTTGTTGCGCCTATAGCGGCAAGGCTTATCCAATGCGAGGCTTTCCATTTTGCGGGAGCGATAAGTATATCGCGTGTGTCTTTAAAGTAAGAACCGAAATACTGTTTATCAAAACCTGAGCGTGTTAGCGGACGGAGTTGTTTAGTTTGTGTTGTGTCTTGTGCAAAAGAGGATGTAGAGATTATGGTAAGGAATAAAATCTTTACACAGAGTTGCACAGAGGTTGCACGGAAGTTCACTGAGAAATTATTAGAGTTCTTTGGCTTTATTCCAATACACATCCATTTCTTCCAGCGTCATATCTTCCAGTGCTCTTCCTTGCTTTCGTGTTTCATCTTCGAGATACTGAAAGCGCTTGATGAATTTCTTATTGGTCTTTTCCAATGCACTTTCGGGGTCAACATCTATAAAGCGTGCATAGTTAATGAGCGAGAACAGTACATCACCAAACTCCTGTTCAATTTTTTCTTTGTCTGCTTTTTCGGTATCTATTTCAGCACGCAGTTCACCCAATTCTTCCTGCACTTTTTCCCAAACCTGATTTTTGTTTTCCCAGTCAAACCCAACAGCTTTTGCTTTGTCCTGTATACGTGTTGCTTTAATTAATGCAGGCAATGATTTTGGCACACCACCCAGCACTGATTTGTTTCCTTCTTTCAGTTTCAGTTTTTCCCAGTTCTCTTTTACTTGTTGTTCATCTGTTACTTTCACATCACCATATATATGAGGGTGGCGGCTGATTAGCTTTTCGCAGAGCGAATTAATTACATCGGCAATGTCAAAGCCTGTGGTGAGCGTAGTCGAACCATCTTTGCTTTCAGACGCGATGCGTGCATAAAAAACAATGTGCAATAGTATGTCTCCCAACTCCTTTTTTATCTCCTTCATGTCCTTGTCAAGGATGGCATCGGCCAGCTCGTAAGTTTCTTCAATAGTAAGGTGGCGAAGGCTTTCAATGGTTTGCTTCTTGTCCCACGGACATTTTTCACGGAGTTCATCCATGATGTTGAGCAAACGTTCAAATGCTTTTAGTTTTTCCTGCATGTTTATTGATTACAAAATCTGGCTAAATCTTTCCCTGCTTCTTTATTGCCCAGTTCAAATGCTTTCTTCCAGTCTTCGCAGGCCTTTATTTTGTTTTTCATTTTGTAGTGTACAATGCCACTGTTGTTATAGGCTTCGCTGAAGGTAGGCTCGATGGCTGAACATTTCGCAAACATCTCAAGAGCTAAGGTGTAATCTTTTTTCTCCATGTAAATATTGCCGATGTTATAATAACACTTGAAGCAACCGGGATTGAAGATGATTTCTTTGGTAAAATCTTTATGCGCTCCTTCCGGGTCGCCTGATTTGTTTTTGATGTTTCCGCGCAGGTAATAGGCTCCGGGAAAATCTCTTTTCATATTGAGTGCTTTGTCAATATCAGTGAGCGCTTGCGGATATTGTTTCATACTGAAGTAAGCCATAGCCCGGTTGCTGTAATACTCATGGTTAGCGCTGTCGAGTGAAATAGCTTTGGTGAAGCAGTTGATAGCGGCCACATAATTCAGTGAATCAAAGTGCGTGATACCAAGTCTGTTCAGATTGTCAGCTGTTTTGTTTTGTGCAAAAAGATTTGCAGAAAGCAATAATATAATAAGGGTCTGTATTGTGTTTTTCATGTCTTTTATTCTTTTGAAACTAATTCTTCAACTGCTGTATCAGCAGTTTGTATTGCGCCATGCACTGTGGCTTCGTGACCTTCTATATTGGTGGCTTCTCCCGCAAAAAATATTTTATCATCTATACTCTGTGCAAGTGTTGACCTACTGTCGCCTGTTCCAACTTTCTGATAAGAATATGCACCTTTAATAAAAGGTTCTTTGCTCCAATCCATGATGTAACTGGCAATAAGCGAGCCCGAAGCTACACCTGCTCCATACATCTGGTCGAGTTCGGCAACAACAACATCAATAGCTCCAGCACCAAGGCTGCTAAGGTATTCGGCTTTTTCACCCATCACAAAAGCTGTAAGAGTGTTGTTGTCTGCACTTCTTCCAAGCCCGGTTGACCAGAACTCAGGAACATAACCACTGCCATAAACCGATCCTAGATTGGCAACCCAAAAAGTGGTACTGAATTTTAAAATAATCTTCATGCCGGCATTCATTCCAATTGCATTAATGGCTGATAGTTTGGATTGAGGTAGTGCGGGTACAAATTCTATTTCTTCATTTTGCAAAATGACAATAGGTACAGTAATAATTATTTTATCAGCTGTATAAGTGCTTCCGTTTTGGTCTGTCACTATAACCTGATTGCCTGAGTAATCAATCTTTTTAACCTGAGTGTTTAACTGAATTTTAGGTAGTATGGCAGCAAATTTTTCTTCAAGCACTGCCAGGTAGTGAGAGTTTTTCAACATAAAGTTCTGATCACCTGCATCCCATTTTCGACCTGAGGCAGCTACGCCTGCAGCCCCAAGTCTTGAATTTGAAGTTCCGTATTCATTGCCTAGTAATGCATTGCCTATATGACTTACTCGCTGTGCTATGTTGTTATCAGAAAGATATTGATCCATAGTTTTATCTGCTCCTAAATAATTTTCGATGTTATCTATTAAATCATAAAGTGCATTCAGGTCATTATCATTCGCAAGTTGTGTTTCGCTTTTTAGGAGGTTATCTATAAAATAAAAGCTTTCGTCATCAGCATTTACAAATTCTTTATTAAGCGAAGTAACAATATCGTACCATAACGATTTTTCACCATGAATTTCTTCAGCTCCAAGTTCAATTGTAAAATCACTGAAGCCTTGTAACGGTCTTATTCTTCCTCCATAAACTGGAGCAGCTTCAAGCACAACAACGTCTATATCATAATCGTTCAAAAGGTAAGCGGCATACATTCCTGCAGCGCCTGCACCTATAACTATTGCCTTGCCTGAAAATTCAATTTCATCTTTTTTGCATGAAGCGAGTAATGATGGCATGAGCATTCCTGCAGGTAAAGCAAGAGCAAGATTTTTAAGTAGTTGTCTGCGGTGAATTGGTAAAGGTTTCATAGAGTAATTCTTAATCGCAAACATACTCAAAGAAATTAAAAGCCGTTTGTTTAAAATTCATCGGTGGCACGAAAAATGCCTCATACTATTCACGTTACTTTTAGCGTTATTAAATAAAAGCCTCACCCTGCCCTCTCCAAAGGAGAGGGTTCATACATACGATGAAAAATTCTTTCTTAAAAATTAAGTTGTTTCTTTCTCCCCCCCTTTGGGGGAGCCGGAGGGGGCTGCTTTTAATTTTATTAGTGTTCCCGTTGCTGGGAAGTTTTGCTCCAAACAAACTACCCGAGCAAAAGCTGCCTCCTTTCCTTAACGGCAACAATGATGCATGGGTTGATTCTGTTTTCAATTCGCTTACACCTGATGAAAGATTGGGACAACTCTTTATGGTTGCGGCATACTCTAATCGTGACAGCAATCATCTGAAAGAACTCGATTCCCTCGTTTGCAATTACAATATTGGCGGGCTTATCTTTTTTCAGGGCGGACCGGTGAGGCAGGCAAACATGACCAACCTCTTGCAGTCGTATGCTAAAACACCGCTGCTGATTGCAATGGATTGTGAGTGGGGTTTGGCTATGCGTCTTGACAGCACGTTTAAATTTCCGCGCCAGATGACATTAGGTGCAGCTAATAATGATACGTTGGTTTATGAGATGGGCGCTGAAATAGCCCGTCATTTCAAACGTTTGGGTATGCACGTAAACTTTGCGCCCAGTGTGGATGTCAATAACAATCCTTTAAATCCAGTTATCGGTAGCCGCTCGTTCGGTGAGAATAAACAACGTGTTGCGGAAATGGGCGTGCAGTACATGAACGGCATGCAGGACAACGGTATTCTTGCCTGCGCCAAACACTTTCCCGGTCATGGTGACACGGATTCTGATTCACATAAAACACTTCCCATCATTAATAAATCAGCAGAGCGAATGGATACACTGGAATTGTATCCGTTTCGTGAGATGATACGCAACGGTGTAGGAAGTATGATGGTGGCTCACTTGTATATTCCGGCTTATGACACTACCACTAATCAGGCATCCACGCTTTCATCCAAAGTTGTAAAAAATCTTTTGCAGGACACACTTGGTTTTCAGGGATTGATATTTACCGATGCGCTGAATATGCAAGGTGTGGCAAAATTCTATGAGCCGGGTGACGTATCCTTGCGCGCACTGATTGCAGGTAATGACGTGCTGCTGTTTGCAGAGAATGTTCCCGTTGCGATTGAGAAAATAAAAGCAGCCATAGTTGAAGGCAAAATAACACAGGAAGAGATTGACCGCAGATGCAAAAAAGTATTGCGCACCAAAGCATGGGCAGGCTTGGATAACTACAAACCGATTAGTCTTAACAACCTGTACACTGATTTAAATAATGTAAAGTCTGAAGTAATTAATCGTAAAGCTTATTCTTCGGCTATTACTCTTATCAGTAATAAAAACAATCTTTTGCCATTAAAAAACTTCGACAAGATGAACATCGCCTGTGTGAGCATTGGTGATACTTCGCAGAACATATTTTTTAATCGCGTTAATGATTATGCAGCTGTAAAATGTTTTAACATAAAGCCTGATGCCGACAGCACTTTATACATCAAAACCAAAGCCTTGATGGCGGGTTATAATGTGGTGCTGATTAATGTGCAGAACACGAATTCGCAGCCGACAAAGAACTTCGGTGTGTCGCCTCATGCAGTAAAGATGATTAACGCTTTGAATGATGGCAGCCGCAAAGTGGTGCTCAGTGTTTTTGGTAATGCGTACACGCTGAATCGCTTGCCGGGAGCTGAACTAACCGATGCACTCATCATGGCGTATGAAGAAAATGCCTACACACTTGACTATACCGTCCAACTGATTTTCGGGGGCATTGGTTCAAAAGGAAAACTGCCTGTGAATGTTAACATGGTGTTTACTATGAGCAGTGGATTGACCACACAACCTATCCGAATGGGTTATACCATTCCTGAAATGATGGGCTACAACGCCAACGATTTTTACAAGGTTGATTCCATTGCTTTAGATGGCATTGCGAAACACGCTTTTCCCGGCTGTCAGATTTTAGTAGCGCAAAAGGGTAAGGTTATTTATCGCAAAAACTTTGGCGGACATACCTATGAGAGTAACACGCTTCCGGTAAGCGGCAAGAGTATTTACGACCTTGCTTCGGTAACTAAAATTGCTGCTACGCTGCCCGTTATCATGCAACTTACGGACAAGAAAGAGATTGATATAAGCAGCAAACTATCTGCGTATTTGCCCGAGCTGTTGCCTACCAACAAAAAAGATATTGTGCTGCGCGACATGCTTGCCCACCAGAGCGGACTGAAAGCTTGGATACCTTTTTATCAGAACACATTGAAGGAAGGAAAGCTGGATGATTTTATTTACAGCACCACGCAGAACGAAACGTTTGCTTACCGTGTTGCCGAGAAACTGTATATCCGCAAACTTTATCCCGAAATGATTTACACGGCTATCAATGAATCGGAACTGGGCAAGAAGGAATATGTTTACAGCGACCTTGGCTATTATTACCTGAAGAAAGTTGCAGAAAAATATACCGCACAGTCGTTGGATGTGTATGTAAAGAACACCTTTTACAGAAAACTGGGCATGAGCAACACCACCTATCATCCCCGTGATTATTTTTCGGTTGACAGGCTGGTGCCTACGGAAAACGACAAGGCTTTCCGCAAGCAACTGGTACAGGGCGATGTTCACGACCCGGGTGCTGCGATGTTGGGAGGTGTTGGCGGACATGCCGGACTATTTTCCAACGCCAACGACCTTGCAAAACTGATGCAGATGTACCTGCAAATGGGTGAATACGGTGGCGAACGTTATATCAGTGAAGCAACCTTAAAAGAATTTACCAAATGTCAGTTTTGTGCCAACGGCAACAGACGAGGTTTAGGTTTTGACAAACCTGAACAGAACGGCAAATCAGGGCCAACCTGTGATTGCGTTTCTTACCTCAGCTTCGGACACACAGGCTTTACAGGTACTTATGCCTGGAGCGACCCCGACAAGGAGGTTGTTTATATCTTCCTCTCTAACCGCGTGTATCCCGATGCAGAGAACAAGAAACTCATTGATATGAATATCCGCACCAAGATACAGGAGGCGGTGTATGAGGTGGTGAGGTAATTACCGCTCTTATACCCTTGTCAAATCTACAATCAGTTGCCCGATGATGGGATTAACGCTGGGGAATCCCCAGCGAGTTGGGGAGCGTTCCGATTAACGTTGGGGAAACCCCAACTATTTCCTGAACGTTCCGATTTCCGTTGGCAAATCCCCAAGCCAAATCTCCTTGTTCCGATTATCATTGGCAAAACCCCAACCATTTGCCGAACGATGGGATTAACGTTGGGGAAACCCCAACGAGTTGGGGAACGTTCTGATTAACGTTGGGGAAACCCCAACCATTTTCGGAACGATGGGATTTGTGTTGGGGAAAATCCCAATGACTTGAGGAACGTTCGGATTTACGTTGGGGAAACCCCAACCATTTGTCGAACGATGGGATTGATGTTGGGGAAATCCCAAGCTTAATCTGAATAAGGAGATTGACGCTGGGGAATTTTCATTGCTACTACCAACCTAAGATTTCTCTTTTGGGCAAAGGCAAAACGCTCATCTTAAAAAAAAGAAAGTCCCGCCAAAAGGCGGGACTTTCTTACTATAGACAGTGGACTTTCTTCTATTTAACCATCAACTTCTGTGCCTTAACATCAGCACCAATCTGTGCGTTGATGAAATAAACACCTGAAGCAAAGTTCTCAACGTTGATATCCAATGAGCTTCTTCCCGCAGGTACTTTATTGCTGTAAGAAGAAATCATCTGACCTCTAACATCGTAAACGTTAACCACTACGTTTCCTGCTGTGTTTACAGTAAAAGAAACTTTAGTGCTGGTTCCTGTTGGGTTAGGATAAACCGAAAACTCATCAATGATGTTGTGTTGTTCTTCAACTGCAACATCAAGCGTAGCAGGAACACACAGGTAAACGATTTCGTTCACATCAAATGCATCTTCATCGCCTCGGGCAGCAAGTCCCGGTTCAAAGTCGCGCTGATAAACCATAGGAATACAAGTGCCGTCATTGGTTGGCGCAAGAGATGCAAATACGTTCTCAGCAAAATCTTCGAAAGGAGTTACATCATTAGGCAATGACCATGTGTCGCCACCATCAGTAGATTTAATAGCATAGATGTGACGGTAGTTCTGGCTTCCGTTGTTCAGGTTATCATGCAAACCTGCGTAGGTAACATAAATATCACCGTTATCACTTAATGAAACGCTTGGCATACTGGTAACAGAAACATAATACAAGCCTGCTTCAATAAAGTCAAGAGTTCCGCTGTTATCAGCATCAACCGTGAATGCAATTGTGTCGGCAGGTGTTCCTGCGCCCATGCTTTCGTTCCAGTAGCAAAGACCATCACTGAAAGGGAAGTAGGAAGTCTGGTCATCGCCCAATACATCATTCAATACACGCATTGCTCCCCAGAAAATATGAGCCTCACCGTTATCATCCAGCATAATGGCATAAGAACCGTCACTGGTTACAGGAGTATCCAATACCTCAGTAGTAGCTTCGTCAAACATGTCATAAGGAAAATCAAAAACAGTTGTTTTGGTCCAGGTGTCACCGTTGTCAGTAGATTTCATAAGTATAACATCTTCAAAGTTGTCACCGATAACAAAAGCAATGGTATCGCCTTGCGATTCAGCCCATGAATAGTTATCACCTGTAAAGCTTGGGTAAAAATTTGAACTCAGTTCGGCAGGAACCTCATTAACAATATCCCAAGTAGCTCCACCATCAGTTGAGCGGCTGTAGCAAGGCGCTCCGTCTTGTCCGTTGTAAAGCGTTCCACCGTTGGCAACAGGATAAGTAACAGAAAGCACGTGCAATGAATTGCCATCAGCACCACCATTGGTCATACGTGGCCACCAGTTACCTGTAGGAATTGGGCTTGGCAGTTGAGTAATATCTTCGGTCCATGCACCTGTTCCTATTGAAGAACGGTAGGTCAGTTGCAAATCTTCATCAGCTGTGTTATGTGCAATGGTATATTCTTTTCCGTTGGCAAGTGTGGTAATAGAAGGCCAGCCTGTTCTCTTAGACTCTAAGCGTCCCGTTGGCTGTGCTCCCCAGCCTCCGCCATTGTTATAGTTATATCCGGTACCGCGGTCGGCAGCAGCAAGGTCATTGCTCTCGCTGTAAGTCCAAACAGCAGAAATACCACCGTTAGGGCTTTTGTAAATACGATTTTGCACCGATGCGTTTGTTTGCAAATCGAAAGTGGTTTGACCGATAATGGCCTCGTTAGGGTCAAGACCCAACGTGCTTGGAGCAGTGTAGGCATTAGGCTGGCGAAGCAGTTTTCCGATTACTTCAGTTCCGTCATAGTTGCGTGTTGGAACCGAAACAGCTTTGTTTTTCAAATGCTGCGGAATAACAGAAGGTGCGTTTTGTGCATCAGCTGCTAAAACACCACCCATCAGCATTGAAAAGAGTACAAGTTTTTTCATTTGATTTTCAGTATAAATTAGGATTAAGTATTTGTTAAGAATTGCAAAAATATGTTAAAATCTAAATTATGCAACACTATTTTTTTAAATGACTCCACTTGCGAGAATATAGGCTGCAATTGTGGTTGCGGAGTAAATCAAGAGCCAGCCCACAGAAGTATAGTGTTGAATGGAAATATTGAGCTTGAATTTAAGGTAAAAGATAAGCAATATCTTTTCCAGTGTAAAGGCAATAAACACGCCCCAGGCAACTCCTTCAACACCTGCAAACTGTATTAATGCAATGCTGCATATTACGTTTGTCAGTGCTTCGGCCAATGAAATAAACATCACCGCATTTGTTTTCTTTAAGCCAATTAAAATGGTTTGCGGAAACACCATTCTGCTTATCACTAATAAAAGATAAATATTAAAGATGCCGGCACTTGCAGCAAACGAAGCATTGAACAGAACAGGATAAAGCGTTTTGCTCATCAGCATCAGAATAATGGTAACAGGAAAAAGAAAGTGCATCAACTGCAAAGCTGATTGTTTCAGCTCGGCAAGAGATTGGTTCAACTGTTGTGCATCCGAAAACTTAGGCAGCATAGCATTGCTGAAAGAGTTGGCAAGCAGCATGGCAAGCGGCAACTCTTTTGCACCATTGCGGAAAATGGCAAACGTTGCATCGTCAAAAAAATGCTGCACAATAAAACCGTTGATGTATTCAATAGATCCGCTTAGAACAGAGCTTACAATCAATGGCAATCCGATTGCCAATAATGAATTGATGTGTTCTGTATTAATTTTCAGTTCAGCATTTCGAAAAAGCAAAACAATTAACCACACAAAACGAAAACCTGCTGAAGCCACCACTCCGCATATGGAGAGGTATAACACATCACTTTGAGAATACGTGTCATCAGCAAAAAATACAGGTCCGACTACCAACCCCAACTGAACGGAAAAAGAAACAACACCATAAGCAATTATGCTCTTAGGTTTATTCAGTAAAAGATAAATGTATTCAACCAGAAAGGCAGGATTAGCCAGCAAAAGATAAAATGAAAACAGGTTGACAAGAGTGCTTACCGTCTTGTCATCCGATTCAATAAAACTGCCCGCAGCCACTCTGAATAAAAAGAATGAGAGAACACTGCAAAGCATAACTACTATAAACACACTGAAGAGTTTTTTCGAGCGTTGTCCCTCTTCAATCTTTCCATGCGATGCAAGCAAAGCCTGTATAAACCCCGATACCCAAAAGAAGCTGAGAACGCTTGCAAAGAAGAGCAGCTTTTCATACAAGCCAATCAACTCAGTTGACAAACCCGCCTGCGCAAACAACATACCCGTAACAAACAGTACAGCATACCGCATAACCTGAAAGGTCTGCAACGCGCGGATGTTGGTGATATGTTTATTTAGGAGATTAAACATTGGCTGTTGTCACCCTGAGCATAGTCGATGCGTTCATATTAAGTAATTGATTTACAATTAATTATTTAATACTAATTATCTTGGTTGAAACCAGGTTAAATCACTAATAGTTATTAAAATTATTAATTTGGAACAATACT
>CAMBRL010000108.1 GCA_945870105.1 Chitinophaga pinensis | reverse complement strand
GTCTGCTCACGCTTCAACTCAACCAACAGATGTAAAAACCATATGGGGAGGTGGAACCTCTCCTTTCGGCATCAGCTACGGAAAAATGATGATGTGGTTTTTCCTGATGTCGGATGCATTCACATTTTCAGGATTGCTGACCGCTTACGGTTTCATGCGTCATAAATATCATGATGTTTGGCCCGTTGCCGGTGATGTTTTTACTCACTTCCCATTTTACAACGGACACATTGAATTGGCTTATGTAGCCTTCATGACGTTTATACTTATCGCCAGCTCGGTAACAATGGTATTAGCCGTTGAAGCCGGTCACCGTATGGATAAAAAGGGTGTGATTTTATGGATGTTTCTTACCATTATCGGTGGTGCCATTTTCGTTGGTTCACAGGCTTGGGAGTGGTATCACTTCATTCACGGAACAGAGCATGGTGCAGTTCGTGAGTTCATTAAAGACGGAGTTTGGGTAAAAGAAGTTTTTCACGGAGCCAACCTGAGAGTAAATGAATACGGTCATCCTTTGTTTGCCGATTTCTTTTTCTTCATCACAGGGTTTCACGGTTTCCACGTATTCAGTGGAGTGGTTATCAATATCATTATCTTTATTGGTGTAATTAACGGTACATACCACAAGCGCGGGCACTACGAGATGGTTGAAAAAACCGGACTGTACTGGCACTTTGTGGATTTGGTATGGGTGTTTGTATTCACCTTCTTCTATCTGCTCTAAATTCTCAAATCTTATATCTAACATCTCAAATCTTAAAACATGGAAAGAGACGACATTTACGAATACTCCTTAGACACGCACCACGGAGAAGAGGAAGGGAAAAAAGTAAGAAAGAAAATTTACCAGGTATTGGGAATTCTTTCTGCTATTACCATTTTTGAAGTGGGAATGGGAATGAAGTTTTCGCGCGTTGAAAGCATGCAGGAAACGCTTAAATATTTATTCATTCTGTTAACCTTAGTTAAAGCTGCTTACATTGTTTTGGTGTTTATGCACCTTGGTGATGAGCGTAAAAATCTCCGTTGGATTGTTCTTGCCACTTACATAGTTTTGATTGGTTACCTTCTTTTTATCTGCCTTACCGAAGCTGTTTATGCAGGTGAACACAGAGCATGGGATCCCGTTGTTGAAGCCTTTAAATCTATTGTTGGTGGTGGCAGTGCGCATCACTAATTACTAACGTAAGTGTAACAAAGCCGCCCTGTATAAAGGCGGCTTTGTTGCGTAAAGAATAATCTATGAACCGAAAACTAAAAAAAGCACTCGTTCTCTTTTCGTTGCTTCTGCTGCCAACTATTTTATACCTGCTGCTTACCACAGGCAAACATAATTTTGTAAACCTTCCTTATCTGGTTACAGAAAGCGGTGACACTGCAAAAATTCCTCCCTTCAGTTTCACTAATCAGGACGGCAAAACAATTACCAATGCAGATTACAAAGGCAAAATTTATGTAGCTGATTTTTTCTTCACTACCTGCCCGGGTATTTGTAAAATAATGACCGGAAATATGCTGCGGTTGCAAAAGGAGTTTAAGGATAACAAAGATTTTTATCTGCTCTCGCATACTGTAAATCCTGAGCGTGACACCGTTGAAACCCTGCGCAGATATGCACGCGATAAAGTTGCTGACACCCGCAACTGGAATTTTGTAACAGGAACAAAAGACTCTATTTACAAAATAGCAGAATCCTATTTTGCCAATGTTATGCCTGACAGTTTAGCTCCGGGCGGATTTTTGCATTCCGAATTTTTTATTCTGGTAGATAAAGAAGGGAAAGTGCGCTGTCGCAAAGAAGATGACGGAAACGTTAAAGCAGTGTATGACGGCACCAGCGAAGCAGATATGCGCAAGCTAATAGACGATATTAAAATCCTGATTGCGGAGTACAATCTGCAACTCAAGAAGAATAACAACGCTTCTCCAAAAATTACAAAGAACAATGAGTGATAAATTTGTTTTCAGGTTGGTAATGGCAGTATCCATTGTGGTATTTGTTGCAGTAGTAATTCTTAACCGCAAAATACTTCCTGTACCTGAAGTTATTCCGGCATTTGTTTACAAGCTGACAACTTTGAATGCTTTTATAAACGGAACCTGCACTATTTTACTTTTACTTTCTCTTTATTTTATTAAACAAGGAAATATTGCGCTGCATAAAAAGATAAATATTCTTACTTTTTTGCTGTCTGCAGTTTTCTTGTTGTCATACATTACCTATCACTGGATGGCGCAGGAAACTTCTTATCCTGCTGACTCTAATTTACGCCCCGTTTACTTAACTATTCTTATTTCACACATTATTCTGGCTGCTTTGGTATTGCCAATGGTGTTGCTATCATTTTATTATGGTTTAAGAAGTCAGGAAGCAGACGGGCAAGCCTACATTCAAAAGCATCGTAAACTAACCCGCTTTAGTTATCCTATCTGGTTGTACGTTACAACAACAGGGGTAATCGTTTACCTGATGATTTCGCCTTATTACACGTTTTAAACATTGCGGATTTCGGATTTTAAATTGCGAATTACCAATAATCCGCAATTTAAAATTCGCATTTCGCAATACTAATACCCCGTTTTTGCGCTCCCGATGTTTTCAATCGGGTGCCAGGTGGTTTTTAGTTCCTGAGTGTCTAAAATCAGGTAAGGATTTTCGTTCTCTGACTTGCTCCAGTCTTTGTTGTTATAGATAAAAACACGCTTTACATTCAGTGAAGCATTTTCGCTCAGCAGTTTTATTTCGTTCTTATTGTTGCGACAGTAGATGATTGCATTTACATCCATGTGAGATGAAAAATGTTGCAGCAATTCTTTTGAATTTCCAGTCAGTATGTTCACTACTCCTCCCGGAACATCAGATGTATTGATGACTTCTGCGAAGGTAACCGCACACAATGGTTTTGTTTCTGAGGCAAGAACCACACAAGTGTTACCGCCTGCTATAATTGGAGCAATTACAGACACTAATCCGAGTAATGATGTTTCTTCCGGTGCAATAACCGACAGCACACCTGTGGCTTCGGGTACCGAGAAATTAAAATGTGATGACGCAACAGGATTTACCGAAGAAAATACCTGCATGTATTTATCGCACCAGCCGGCATAATAAACAAGTCTGTCAATGGAGAGCACTACTTCCTGATCCGCCTGCTTTTTTGTGCTGCCTTGCTGCATGAGTTCCTCAACAAACTGTGCTTTGCGGCCTTCCAGCATTTCGGCAATGCGGTAGAGAATTTGTGATCGGTTAAAGGCTGACTTCTCGCTCCAGCCTGCAAATGCATTGCGTGCAGCAACCTCTGCATTTCGGAAATCTTTTTTTGATGACAGACAAATGTTTGCCTTCAATTTTGCAGGTTGGTAATATCTTCCACTTTCGGTGCGGGGAAACTGACCACCGATGAAGATTTTGTATGTTTTGAGGATTTCTGTTCTTGGCATATTTATAAGAGTTAAAAGTTTTACCGCAAAGGCCCAAAGAGCGCAAAGGTTATATTTCTTTGCGCCTTTGCGGTGAATATTCTTTTACAAAATTTTTATTTCCACCCTTCTGTTCTTCTGGTGCAAATCTTCGCTGCACTCTGTTCCATCTTTGCATTGGTTGAGCAATTTACTTTCGCCATAGCCTTTGGGTACCATGCGTTGGGCTGCAACTTTCTTGGTAACCAGATAATCATAACAGGCTTGGGCGCGTCTTCCGCTCAGATCGTTGTTGGCGGCATCACTTCCGCGGCAATCGGTGTGGGCGCTTAGCTCAATTTTTATTTCGGGGTGATCATTCATGAACTCTGTTAACCTGTCAAGGATAGGAAGACTCTCGGGCAGCGGCTCGGCTTTACCAAATGCGAAATAGATGTTATCCAAATTCATAACCACATCTTTTTTGGCTTCCACTTCCAGACTGATTTCAAGCAGAGCGAGGATATCTTTCGGATCGGTGAAGGCAGGTATCTCCACTGTTTTGGGTACATAGCCTTCTTTAGAGAAGGTGATGCTGTAAGACAGGTTAGGATAAAATTCCAGCGTGAGGTTTCCTTTGGCATCGGTGGTTGTTTTTATTTCGTTGCCGTTTGATGCTATGCTAACAACGCCTGCATTGGGTATAGCTTTCAGACTTACTTTGTCTTTTACATTTGCATTTACTGTAAAGGGATACCAAATCTTTTTGAACGAATAAATTTTATCGTAGCCATGCTCGCCTTCGCGGTTGCTGCTGAGGTATCCTGTTTCTCCATCGGCATTAAACACAACCGCGAAATCATCTTTGCTTGAGTTCATGCCTATTCCCATGTTTACCATGCCGGGCAGTTTGCCGGTAAGGTCGGTTGAATAAATATCATATCCGCCAAAGCCGGTAAAGCCGTTGGAAGCAAAGTAGAGTGTTCCTTTATTTTCGTGCGGAAACATTTCGTTGCCCGCTGAGTTGATGTTCTTGCCCATGTTCTCGGGTTTTCCGAAGCCGCCCACCACTATGTTGTTGCGTTCCATCTTGTAAATATCGTAGCCGCCAAAGCCTCCGGGCATGTTGCTTACAAAATACAAGGTGCTGCCGTCTGCTGATATGCTGGGGTGTGTACAGCTGTACTCAATGCTATTTACAGGCAGGGGTTTCAGGTTGCTCCATACTCCGTTTACGTTTTGGGCTACAAAAATCTGCAGCACATTCACGCCTTCTTTGCTTATTTTATTTTGGGTTTTGCGTTTGATGTTTACCTCTTCCTTTTCCGATGCGTTTTTGGTGAAGTACATCCACTCGCCACCAACGGATGGGCTGCCTTCGTAGAACAAACTGTTCAGGTCTTTTTCGGTAAACACCTGAGGGGCAGCAAAATTTACCGAGTCGGTTTTTGCGGCATAGGCAAGGTCGTAGAAAACGGTGCGGTCGTTTACATTCAGTTCCTGTGGTGTTGCGAAGATGATACCGTCTTTGTAAAGACTAAGACCAAGACTGCGGCCTCCGGTTTCAATATTCAGGGTCTGCACACCATACTCGGGGCGAACCTTTGCATTTTCGGGGGCCCATGCGGAAATTTTTTCGCGGTTGGCAACATCTGTTTTTCCGCCTGCATCTTTGTACTTTTTATATAGGACAGCGGCTTCTTTGTGTTTGCCATTGTTCAGTAATACCTCAGCATAAAAGCGCACCGTTTCCATTTCTGTCTTTTGGTCTATGATTTTGGCAAAGGCTTTTTCGGCATTTGTATAATCGTTGATGAAATAGTAGCACAAAGCTGTTTTTTCCAGAACGGGGAGGCTTTGGTCGGTTAACGTTCCGTAAAGAACCAATGCTTCTTTATAGTGACCTGTGCTGAAATTCTGGTCGGCAAGGGCAAGGTTGTCGGGCATTGCGAATGTGTTAAACGCAATGATTGAAAATGCAAATGACAGTAGTGTATATTTCATCTTTTTTAGAATCTCGGTGCATCAATTTTAACAGGTGCTTTTTCCTGAAACAGGTGGAAAATGAGCATGATTTCGTGACTGTTTGACGAAACATTCTTCATAGGGCTCATATCTATATCATAAGCATAGGCCAGTTTAAAGTGCTTGGTAATACGAACGTTTAACATGGCCACCATAATCTGTGCGGTGCGGTAACTTACGCCCAGCCCAATCAGGTTGCTGTAAACCGCCTGCACATTAATGTCGAGCTGCATAGGCGAACCGCTTACCTGTTTCATCAATATGGAAGTGTTGAGGTCAAACTTGTCGCTCAACTTAAACACGCGTCCAACATGCAGGTGATAGTGCATGGTTTTGAAGTTGAAGTTGGTTTTGTTCTTGAAATCGCCCTCGTAAATAAGTTTGTTGTCGAGCAAGCGCGGAAGCGCAAAGCCTGCATAAAACTTTTTGGTGAAATAATAGATACCAAACTTGAATTGGGGAGCAACAAAGGTCTGGGTATTGCCCGCAAAAACGGGGTCGTTAGGGTTTACCAGTTCCACTTCCGAGAGGTTGCTTTGCAGTGTTCCAATTCCGGCACTCAATCCAAAAGAAAGCGAGCTGCGATCATTCAAAGGAAGGCGATAAGCATAGGTAGCCACAAAATCAAGGCGTTTGTTAACGCTTATTTTGTCGTTAAAAAGGGTGAAACCCACAAAATGTTTCTTGCCTTTCAGCGGAGCATTAAAACTAAGGCCCTGAACGGTGGGTGCGCCTGTAAACCCAACCCATTGTTTGCGATACAGCAAGGCACCGTTAAAGCTATTATAGCTTGCCACCGATGCGGGGTTCAGCATAGGCTGATACAGCATGTATTGCGAGAGGTGGAGCTGGTTTTGGGCAGAAGCAGTAAAAATGCCTGCTACAAAAAATAAGAATATTAGTTTTTTCATGTTCATTTTTGTTTTAACACAGAGTTCACGGAGTAAACAGGGTTACACAGAGACTCTGTGTAACTCCATAAACCCTGTGCTCTCTGAGTTGAAAATTCTTGCATTTTATTGTTTTCTTAATTCAATTGTTCCTTTCTTAGTCTCGGTTTCGCCATCGTTGGGATAAAAGATGTAGAAGTAAGTACCTTCTACCACTGCATCACCGCCCAATACCATTCCTTTGTTTGTTTGTCCGTGCCAGTCATTAAGATAAGGCTCGGCATCGTAAATCATATCGCCCCAGCGGTTGAAAATCTGCAAATGATGCGATGGGAATTTGAATAATCCTACGATTTCAAAGTTGTCATTAATGCCATCATCGTTAGGCGAAATCCCGCTCGGTATAAAGAAGGTTAATACATCAATATAAACCCAAGCGGTATCGCAAAAATCACCGCAAAAGGAGTCGCAAATTGCGTATTGAATAGAGTCAAGACCATCGTAAGTGCCATCAGGTGTGTAAGTAACCAGGTTATCAGAACCTACATCGGCAGTACCGTGTTCGGGTTGGGTAATTACGTGAACCATTCCGCCAGTCTGACTGTCGTTATCCACCACATCAATAGAAATGGCGGTTTCGTTCTCGCCTGTTGCGCTGTCGTTAACAGCAGTTATTGTTCCGGGGAAGAATACCTCCACAAATGCGCTGTCGACTTGCATGCAACCGTTGTTGTCGGTAACGGTAACGCTGTACCAGGTGCCGTTTTGGGGAGTAACATAAATGGTTTCGATGTTTGCACCCGTGTTCCATACATAAATAACCCCACCGCTTGCGGTAAGTTGGGTTGAAGAACCGCTGCAAATGGTTTGGTCTGTGCCTGCGTTGGCATCGGGTAAATCGAAAACAGTAACTGTTATCGGTTCTCTTCCGCCAAGGTTAATACACCCGCTTGCACTTTGTGCCTCTACATAATAGGTAGTGGTTTGCGTAGGGGCAACATATAATCCTGTTGTGCCAAGCAGGTTTCCTCCTGTGGAGGCTGAGTAAACATTAAATTGTGTGGCACCGGTTCCCGTGGCATTTACAAGAGCCGAACCTCCAAAGCATATTTCTTCAGCCGAAACACTGACTGTTGGGTCTTCGGGTGAAGCTTTAACTGCAATTTCAATAGTTAAGGAATCAACGCAGGGAGCAGTACCAACGGTGTAGGTAACTTCTACCAAACCTGCCAGACCAACAGGATTAAAGCTGTTGCCTGTAACGCCTGTTCCGCTCCATGTTCCGCCTGCCGTACCTGTAACAAGGGGAGTTAATGAAAGTAATCCATCGCTTTCGCAGATAAAATCCGGTGCCGCCCATGCAGCCGAAACGTTGGTGATGGAAATGCTGTGAACCTCTGTTTCTACGCAAGGTGTTGTTCCAACAGTATAGGTAATAGAAACCGATTGTCCGGTTAAGCCCGTGGGGTCAAAGTTGTTGCCGGTAACTCCGGTTCCGCTCCAGCTTCCACCTGAGGTTCCTGTTATAAAAGTTGTCAGGTCTGTTACGCCCTGAACCTCACAAATGTTGGTTGGTGCATCCCAAGCCGGGTCAACGTTGGCTACTACTGTGATGTTGTAGGTTTTTATGTCGCTGCAAGGAGTAACGCCTACGCTATACGTCAATGCAACAGGACCCGTTAAGCCGGTAGGATTAAAAGTTGTTCCGGTAACACCTGTTCCGCTCCATGTTCCGCCCGGATTGCCAGTTACTAAAGGATTAAGGTTGATGTTTCCTGCTGCTTCGCAAATAGTTCCTGGTGTTGTCCACTCAGCGGATACAGTTGAGGTAACGGCAATAGTTTGAGTAGAGGTTTCCACGCAAGGTGAAGTTCCAACGGTGTAGGTAACAGAGATGTTTCCTGATAATCCTGATGGGGTAAAGATGTTTCCGCTAACGCCTGTTCCGCTCCATGTTCCCCCTGCTGTGCCTGTTAAAAGAGTGGTGAGGTTAATAGTTCCTGCTGCTTCGCATACCGCACCCGGTGATGACCATGCAGGGTTTACATCGGGAGTAACAGTAATGTTAAAGGTTTGTAGATCGCTGCAAGGAGTAACACCTACGCTGTAGGTAATGGCAATTGGTCCGCTCAAGCCCGTTGGGTTGAAAGAAGAACTGCTGACACCCGTTCCGCTCCATGTTCCTCCGGGAGTTCCGGTTACAAGTGCTGAAAGGGTAACGTTACCTGCGGCTTCGCAGATAGTTCCGGGGGTTGTCCATGCAGCCGAAACGGAAGTGGTAACCGAGATATTCTGTGTTAATACTTCCGAACAAGGCGAAGCACCAACAGCATAGGTAACAGCATTTGTTCCCGATAAACCCAATGGGTTAAATGTGTTTCCTGTAACGCCTGTTCCGCTCCATGTTCCGCCTGCGGTGCCAGTAATTAATGTATTGAGGTTAATAGTACCTGAAGATTCGCAAATGGCACCCGGTGAGTTCCATGCCGGGTCAACATCGGTAACTACGGTAACGCTTTGTGTTGAGGTAGCCTGACAAGGTGAGTTGCCAACGGTGTAGGTAATGCTGTGTGTTCCTACTCCGGCAGTGGTTGGGTTAAAGGTGTTGCTGCTCACTCCCGTTCCTGAGAATGTTCCGCCTGTGGTTCCTGTAATTAAGGTAGAAAGATTTACGTTTCCAGCGGATTGACAAACTGTGGTTGGCGCATTCCAAGTTGCTGTAACGGTTGGTTCCACGGTGATGGTATGTTGCTCGGTTACGGTGCAAGGTGATGCGCCAACGCTATAGGTAATGGTGTGTGTTCCCGCACCTGCTGTACTTGGTGTAAAGGTATTGCTGCTTACTCCCGGACCTGAGAACGTTCCGCCTGCAGTACCTGTAACGGTGGTACTGAGGTTGATGGCACTTCCTGCCAGACATACGTTTCCGGGGCTTGTCCATGCGGGGTTTTGGGTAGGTATCACGGTGATGGTAACGGCAGTTCGCTGTGCACTTGGGCAGGCTGTAGCCTCAACCAACGCTTCTACATAATAGGTAGTGGTAGCAGAAGGTGTAACCGAAAGCGGTGTTGAACCCAGATTGGTTCCGCCTGTTGCAGCTGTCCAAACATTATAGGTAACCGAACCGCTTCCGCTGGCATTGATGGTTGCGCTTTGTCCCTGACAAATGGTGGAAGAAGATGTTGATGTAGGGTTAGGCGGAGCTGTGCAGGGTATGTTGCTGCAATCCATAATAAGGACAGGGTTGAGCGTAGTAATCACCGGAGTAAATGTTGATGCTGATGCAGTGGTGTAAGTAGAGCTTGTGGGTGTTGACAACGTTACGCTGTATGAGCCTGTTGTGGGAGTTAGGGTTGTTTGTCCGCAGGAAGAACCTGTAGAGCCTGTACCCATATTACCAAGGTTATCGGTTTTGATGATGTTGTAGTTAAAGCCGCCTGTCTGCTGATCGGTCATGGCCATCATGTAGCCACCATCGTTTGCCAAGCCTCCTTCGGGCAATATGGCTGCAAGTGGACCGATGGGAAGGTAGCCTCTTCCGAACATTAATGCTCCGCTGCTGCTGTTGATTTTAAGAATGGCAGAGTAGAAGGAGAACAGTTGAACATTCATTCCGATGGCTGAAAAGTTACCATCGCTGTTTTCCATGATATCCTGAATAACAAAGGTGGAAGGCGGAAAACCTGATCCGTTTATTTTGCGGTTGAAGGCGCCCATGGTTGGTGTTGAGCCTACGCCACTTTCGGTGATGAGGAATGCATCAGAACCATCGTAGCCGCCCATGAGTATTTTTCCGGCATTGGCACCGCCTGTGAGTTTTATGGCGCAGTTTATTCCCTGCGAGGAGGTGTTGCCTGTGCCCCATCGCCTGATGTAGGTTAGTGCACCTGAGGTGGTGGTTTTAATCATCAGCGCAGCGCGGGGATAATCGCCATCTGCATCCATGGTTTGGCTTCCGTCTGCTGATTCGCCAACAAAATAATAACCATCGGCCGATTCAACCACATCGTTAATAAAATGCTCATCAGGGTTTGCAGTTGGTATTACCCAAACGCGGCTCCATTGCAGATTACCGCTGGCATCTACTTTAAAGCCAAAGGCGCTGGAGGTATCAACAGTGGTTCCACTAACGCCATCCCAGAAATAGCTAACGCTTCCGCCCACCAGAAAACCACCGTCAGAGGTTTCGGTAACGGCATAGGCTGATTCTTCGGAGTTATTGCCACTTGGAATATCGGGGCACTGATAACGGTTTGCCCATACTACGTTTCCGCTGTTGTCAATTTTTATAAGGATGGCACCTCCCGCTGATGAGGAGCCGGAGATGATGAAGCCTCCGGAGCTTACGTTTTTTATGTCGGAAAAGTCGGTGGCAACACCTCCCACAAATGATTTTGCCCACTGGAAGTTGGCGTTGGCATCCATCTTAATCACGTTTCCGTAGAGGGGGATGAAGGTGGCGTTGGTTCCTGCAATTAAATAATCGCCTGCGGGACTTTGTACCATGCCTGCTGCAATATCAAAACTGGCTACATCGTAGCTGATGCGGAAGGTGGTTTGGGCGTAGGAATTGACAATTGATAGTTGACAATTGATAATTACAATCAGAAGCAGGGGCAGTAAAAGAGGAATACGTTTGAACATTGAGGAAAGAGTTATTCGTTATTTCTTATTCGTTATTTGTTATTAGAAGTAGTTTGTATCGTATTAACTATTAACCAATAACCATTTTTGAATAACGGGCGGTAAAGGTATTAAAGGGAGTGAATGTGGCAAATGGTTTTGTGGGGGGAGGGTTAATTTTAAGGTGGGTTTAAGAACAATACCAGCAGCCTTGATTTGATTGAGAGAAAACGTTTCCGGATTTGGTGACAATGTGGTTTGCGCGGGTGTAAGATGCATTTGTTTTACTGTAAGCAGGGTTTGCGCGGGTGTGAGCATGTGGGATTTAGTGTAAGGGAGGTTTGCGCGGGTGTAAGCGACATTTGCGTTACCGTTAGCAGGGTTTGCACGGGTGTGAGCGAGGTTTGAGTTACTGTAAGCGAGGTTTGCGCGGGTGCGAGCAGGTGTGATTTACTGTAAGGGAGGTTTGCGTGACTGATTGCAGGGTTTGGGAAACGAACAGCGAGGTTTGCGCGGGTGTAAGATGGGTGTGAACGGGTGTTGGAGCGGTGTGTGATGTAGTTAAGGGGAGTTCTATAAATTAATTTGTTGATAATTATATTAATTAATATATTAGATAGTATACCGATTAAGATATTAAGAGGGCAATGTTAAAATTCAATTTAGTGTTACGGTTTTTTAAGCACATGGCTGATATAATTTTCGGTCATGAAACTAACATATTCAAATCTGAAACCACGGCCACGAGTACTCAAAGCCGTCACAGGCATAGGATTAAAGGAGTTTACACTACTTATTACCCCTTTTTCTAATGCCTGGGAAATACATAACAGAAAATGGACACTGGAAGGAAAAACCCGACAGAGAAACTTCAAATTCAGAGAGAATAATTCTTTCCAGAGCATAGAAGACATGATGATTTTCATTTTATACCATTATAAAGCAAAACCAACACAAGAACTTTTAGGTGTAACTTTTAATCTGACACAACCCAAAGCTTCACTATGGATTAGCACCTTAGAGCCAATACTGATGCAAAGTTTGAAGAAGCTAAATCTGGTCCCAGTAAGAGATAGCGCTGCATTAAACCATGAACTGGTTGAATCTGTTACGGTGATATTGGATGGAAGTGAGCGTCCGGTAAGACGCCCAAAGTATGACCAGAAAGAATTTTTCAGTGGAAAAAAAAGAGGCACACGGTAAAAAACAATTTGGTCATCAACATGCAGGGACAAATTCTTTATTTGAGTAATACATATCCGGGAAGCGTGCATGATCGCACCATATGCAAAGAAGAAGAACTGGTATTTGAAAAAGAACTGACGGTATTGACGGATTTGGGATTTTTGGGCTACACTTCGCCTACAGCGAGGATTATCATGCCTAAAAAGAAAAGCAAGTACCGCCCAATCTCTGAACAAGAAGAGATTGCAAACAAATGGATTTCTAAAATACGAGTAAGAATTGAACATGTTTTAGCAAGTGTGAAGTCTTATCGGGTAGTAAGTGATGTGTACCGCTCTCGGCTGTATGGGAAAGAAGATAATGCAATGGTTATTGCTTGTGCTATCCATAATCTCAAATTGAAATCTAAATTCTTCATAAACCCTTAATCGATATATTCTCTAATAATATACACTATATAATAAGTATTTATAGTGCACTTACACTACTGTAAACTATTAATATAGTATGCTAATGCGATATTAATAGTGATTAGGCAGCGCTAATTTTATCCTGTTGACAATAGTTTGAAATTTCGTTTGTTCAGACCCCACTTTTCCGATTATTTGAGACCC
>CAMBRL010000107.1 GCA_945870105.1 Chitinophaga pinensis | reverse complement strand
TCTTTCTGCATTTTCTGAACAGCAGGAACGGCCATACCCAACAACTGCACTACAATAGATGCAGAGATGTAAGGCATAATTCCCAAAGCAAAAACAGATGCATTAGAAAAAGCACCACCCGAAAACATGTTAATAATTCCGAGGATACCGCTTGATGTTTGCGCCTGAAGTGCATCTAGTTGAGCAGGGTCAATCCCCGGCAGCACCACAAACGAACCTAAACGGTAAATAAGAACAAAGCCAAGCGTATTCAGTATTCTGAAGCGCAGGTCTTCTATCTTATAGATATTCCTTAGAGTATTGAAAAAATCCTTCATTAAATTTCTTAGATAACGGTGGCTGTGCCTTGTTTTGCTTCGATTGCTGCTATAGCTGTTTTAGAAAAAGCGTTTGCTTTCACATCCACTTTTGCATTCAGTTCGCCTCTTCCCAAAATTTTGATTAAATCATTTTTGGCAGCAAGACCGTTAGCAACCAACGTAGCTTTGTCAATTACTGTAAGTTTTTTCTCAACAGCAAGCATTTCCAATGTATCAAGGTTGATACCGTGAAACTCTTTGCGGTTAATATTTTTGAAACCGAATTTAGGAATCCTTCTTTGTAATGGCATTTGCCCGCCCTCAAAACCTCTTTTGCGACTGTAACCAGAACGTGATTGCGCTCCTTTATGTCCACGAGTTGCAGTTCCACCGCCTCCTGATCCTTGACCGCGTCCTAATCTTTTATTATTTTTTACCGAACCTGCTGCCGGTGCTAGTTTACTTAAATCCATTTTATTTGAGATATGAGAATTATGCTACAACTGTAACTAAATGTTCTACTTTCTTTACCATTCCAAGGATTTGCGGAGTTGCTTCAACTTCCACAGTTTGTCCCAATTTTGTAAATCCGAGTGCGCGAAGTGTTCTTTTCTGGCGCTCAGTGCGGTCAATTCCGCTCTTTACCTGTTTTACTTTTATTAATGACATCGTTTTATAGTTTATCCGTTGAATACTTTATCTAAGCTTATTCCGCGTTGTGCTGCAACAGTTGCAGCATCACGCATTTGTGTCAATGCATCCATAGTAGCTTTTACTACGTTGTGCGGGTTTGACGAACCTTTTGATTTTGCCAAAACGTCAGTTACACCAGCACTCTCCAATACGGCACGCATCGCACCACCAGCAATTACACCTGTTCCGTGTGAAGCCGGTTTTAAGAATACATAAGAACCGCTGTATTTTCCGTGTTGTGAGTGAGGAACAGTTCCTTTATGTACCGGAACTTTAATAAGGTTTTTCTTTGCATCATCAATTCCTTTAGTGATAGCTTCAGTTACCTCTTTTGCTTTTCCCAGCCCGTAACCAACAACACCTTTTTCGTTACCAACAACTACGATAGCTGAAAACGTGAATGCTCTTCCACCTTTGGTTACTTTGGTAACACGTTGAATGCTCACCAATCTGTCCTTCAGTTCAGTATCGCTGGATTTTACTTTTTTTACGTTTGCGTTTGACATTATCTTGTTTTGAAAATATGATTAAAATTTAAGTCCACCTTCTCTTGCTCCGTCAGCAAGTGATTTCACTCTTCCGTGATACAGGTAACCGCCACGGTCAAAAACTACTTCAGTTACACCTGCTGCAACAGCTTTTTCAGCCAACAGTTTTCCAACGTTTTTAGCTTGCTCGATTTTCGGACCTTTTACTTCAGCACCTTTATCGCTTGATGAAGCTGCAAGAAGTGTTTTTCCGCTCAAGTCATCAATCAACTGTGCATAAATTTGTTTATTGCTGCGGAAAACAGCCAGGCGTGGACGTTGCGCAGTGCCTTTAACTATTTTGCGTATCCTTCTGCGGATGCTTTCTCTTCTTAATACTTTTACTGTAGACATTGTTTTATTCTTTTAGCTATTTAAAAATTATGCTGCTTTTGCTGCTGACTTACCGGCTTTCTTCCTCAATATCTCACCTACATACTTGATACCTTTTCCTTTAAATGGCTCAGGTTTACGCAGTGAACGGATTTTTGCGGCTACCGCACCAATAAGTTGTTTATCGTGTGAAGTAAGTTTAATCATTGGGTTTTTCCCTCTTTCTGTAAGAGTTACCACTTTCACTTCTTTTGGAAGTTCAAATGTTACGTTGTGAGAATAGCCAAGAGTAAGTTCCAATAATTGTCCTTTTGCTTCGGCTTTGTAACCCACACCTACCAACTCCTGATCAATGGTGTATCCTTTAGAAACACCTTCAACCATGTTAGCGATAAGGGCACGGTATAATCCGTGTTGTGCTTTCAATGCTTTTTCTTCGCTGTTGCGGGTTAATGAAACAACTCCAGCATCAACTTTAACTTCAATTCCGTTGTTAATCTGCTGTTGCAACTCACCTAATTTACCTTTAACGGTAACGGTTTGTCCGGCAACTTTCACTTCAACACCCTGCGGAACATTTATAATGGCTTTTCCTATTCTTGACATTTTATTTTTTGTTTATTGCGTTTATGTTATTCGCAAATTCTTATCTAATTTCTTGTTGACTTATTGGATGTAGCATAAAACTTCACCGCCCACATTCTTTGTCTTTGCTTCTTTATCAGTCATTACACCTTGTGAAGTAGAGATAATAGCGATACCTAAACCATTCATTACGCGCGGCAGGTGTTTGTGGTCAGCATACTGTCTCAAACCTGGTGAACTTGCTCTTTCCAGCGATTTAATAGCCGAAATTTTAGTAATCGGATTGTATTTCAAAGCAATTTTGATGGTTTTAAAAACACCTTCGTCTTCGAATTTGTAGTTCAGGATATAGCCTTTTTCAAAAAGAATTTTAGTCATTTCCTTTTTCAGCTTTGATGCAGGAACTTCCACTACTCTGTGTTTTGCCTGGATTGCGTTTCTCAATCTGGTTAAGTAGTCTGCTATTGGATCAGTCATTGTATTTTTTGTTAATCGTTATTGTTAAATTATTTTATTACCAGCTTGCTTTGGTTATTCCCGGGATCAATCCGTTCAAAGCCATTTCACGAAATGTGTTACGTGAAATACCATACTCACGGATATATCCTTTAGGACGACCGGTAAGTTTGCAACGGTTGTGCAGTCTTACCTTTGAAGAGTTGCGCGGTAGTTTGCTCAACCCAATGAAGTCTCCTGCTGCTTTTAAAGCCGCTCTTCTATCTGCATATTTATCTACAAGTTTCTGTCTTTTGACTTCTCTTGCTTTCATTGATTCTTTTGCCATTCTTCGGAAAAGTTATTTGTTGTTAGTTATCGTTAATTAGTTTTTGAAAGGGAAACCGAATTCTTTCAGTAATGCTTTTGCTTCTTCGTCTGTTGGAGCTGAAGTTACAAAGGTGATGTCCATTCCCATGATTTTGCTTACTTTATCAATATCAATTTCAGGGAAAATGATTTGCTCAGTTACACCCATAGTGAAGTTTCCTTTTCCGTCAAACCCTTTTGCAGGAATACCACGAAAGTCACGGATACGGGGGATAGCTACAGAAATCAATCTGTCCAAAAACTCATACATGTTATCGCCACGCAGTGTAACACGCACACCCAAAGCCATTCCTTTTCTTACTTTAAAGTTCGAAATATCTTTTTTAGATTTGGTTGCAACTGCTTTCTGACCTGTGATGGTTGTCATTTCGTTGATAGCAGTATCAATGATCTTTTTATCAGATACAGCATCTCCAACACCTTGATTAATGCAGATTTTTTCCAATTTAGGAACCTGCATAGTGCTCTTGTAGTTAAACGCTTGTTTAAGAGCCGGAACTACCTTCTCTTTATACCTGTTTTTTAGTCTTGGTGTGTACATTATTTTATAACCTCCCCTGATTTTTTAGAAAATCTTACAATTTTACCATTCTCAACTCTGCGTCCGATCCGGGTAGGGTTACCTTTACCGTCTATAACCAAGAGATTTGAAATATGTATAGGCGCTTCTTTTTTAATAATCCCGCCTTGTGGATTTTTAGTATTTGGTTTTGTGTGGCGAGAAACCATGTTCTGACCTTCTACCAATGCTTTTTCAGCATCAACAAGAATTTCAAGAACTTTCCCTTCCTTACCGCGGCTGGCTCCGGAAATAATCCTTACCACATCACCTTTTTTAATTTTTATTTTCGACATTTTATTATTCTTAAAACTTAATACTTCTTACAATACTTCAGGAGCCAATGAAACAATTTTCATGAATTGTTTTTCTCTCAACTCTCTTGCAACAGGTCCGAAGATACGTGTGCCTCTCAACTCGTCTGTAGCAGATAAAAGAACCACTGCGTTGTCGTCAAAACGGATATAAGATCCATCAGGGCGTCTAACTTCTTTTTTGGTTCTAACGATAACTGCTTTAGAAACCGTTCCTTTTTTCACGTTTCCTGAAGGAAGCGCGTGTTTTACGGTTACAATAATTTTATCACCAATAGAAGCATATCTTCTTTTGGTTCCGCCTAACACACGTATGCAAAGAACTTCTTTTGCACCGCTGTTGTCAGCTACTGTTAATCTTGATTCCTGTTGTATCATTTTATTTAGCTCTTTCTAAGATTTCTACTAATCTCCAGTTTTTAGTTTTGCTCAGTGGACGTGTTTCCTCAATTTTAACAGTATCCCCCATTTTGCATTCGTTTTTCTCATCGTGAGCAACGAATTTGCTGGTTTTCTTTACGAATTTACCGTACATCGGATGTTTCACTTTACGCTCAACAGCTACTACAATGGATTTATCCATTTTGTCGCTGACGATAACACCAACTCTCTCTTTTCTGAGGTTTCTTTTTATTGTTGTTTCTGTTGTTTCCATTTTCTTAATGATTATTTGCCTTGCAATTCTCTTTTGCGCAATTCTGTGTTAAGGCGTGCAACATTCTTTCTTGTAGCTTTTATTTTCAAAGGGTTCTCTATCGGAGAAACCGCATGGTTTAATTTCAGCTTTGCCAACAGTGCTTTTTCTTCCGATACTTTATCGCGAAGTTCTGCTGTTGTTGTTTCTTTTATTACTGACTGTTTCATTTTTTCTTTAAGCTATTTTATTTTACTGCTTTTTCTTCGTGATAATCTCTTCTTACAACAAATCTGGTTGTTATAGGAAGTTTTTGTGCTGCAAGTCTTAATGCTTCTTTTGCCGTTTCCATTGGAACACCGTCTGCTTCAAAAATGATGCAACCCGGTTTTACTACTGCTACCCAATATTCAGGAGCACCCTTACCTTTACCCATACGAACCTCTGCAGGCTTTTTGGTGATAGGTTTATCAGGGAAAATTTTGATCCAGATTTGTCCTTCACGTTTCATAAAACGTGTAACGGCAACCCTCGCAGCTTCTAACTGGCGGGCAGTTACCCAAGCACCTTCAAGCGCTTTAATTCCAAAAGAGCCAAATGAAAGTTCAGCGCCA
Source organism: Chitinophaga pinensis (assembly GCA_945870105.1). Classification (GTDB taxonomy): domain Bacteria; phylum Bacteroidota; class Bacteroidia; order SXHM01; family SXHM01; genus SXHM01. The sequence goes on along the minus strand of CAMBRL010000107.1, from coordinate 7,362 downwards.
CGAGTGGCATTGCCCTTCATTTTCATCTTGTGCATTTTACGATACTTCGTTCTTTTTGGCTGTAACATGTTATATTCTTTTAGTCTTTCTTAAACTTCTTACTTTCTTTCTTTTCTATCGCCTCTCTCCCTGTTGTTATCTCCTCTTGGCTTTCTGTCTCTGTCACCAAATTTACCCGGTGCTGATGATTCAGGTGCTCCTCCTGTTTTCTGAGCTTTTGCTCCGATGTTTGGAGATAAATCTCTTTTTCCGTAAACCTCACCATTGCAAATCCACACTTTAATACCAATTCTTCCGTAGGTGGTGTGGGCTTCTGCATGTGCATAGTCGATATCAGCACGGAAAGTATGCAAAGGAGTTCTTCCTTCTTTATATTGTTCAGTACGTGCAATCTCAGCACCCCCAATCCTTCCTGCCACATTACATTTGATACCTTCTGCTCCCATTCTCATGGTTGATGCAATTGCCATTTTCACAGCTCTGCGGTAAGAAATCCTTCCTTCAATTTGACGTGCAATGCTTTCAGCCACCAAACGCGCATCCAACTCAGGGCGTTTTATCTCAAAGATGTTAATCTGAACATCTTTTTTGGTGATTTGCTTTAATTCTTCTTTCAGCTTATCAACCTCTTTTCCACCTTTTCCGATAATGATACCCGGACGTGCAGTGTTAACAGTAACAGTAATAAGTTTTACTGTGCGCTCAATAATGATTTTTGAAATGCCGGCTTTTATAAGACGTGCTTTCAGATACGTTCTGATTTTATCGTCTTCTACCAATTTTTCGGCAGCATTTTTTCCTCCATACCAGTTGGAATCCCAACCTCTGATGATACCGAGTCTGTTACCTATCGGGTTTGCTTTCTGTCCCATTCTTATTATTGAGTTATTGTTTGATTAGCTGTTTCTTCTTTTTTAGTTGCAAGAATTAGTGTAACGTGGTTTGAACGTTTACGAATTCTGTGCGCTCTTCCTTGTGGTGCAGTGCGGATACGTTTCATCTGGCGACCACTGTCCACAAATATTTCTTTTACAAAAAGGTTGTTATCTTCCACTTTTTGCCCTTCGTTTTTCGCCTGCCAGTTGCTGATAGCCGAAAGAAGAAGTTTCTCCAAGCGTGGTGCTGCCTCCTTTGCGTTGAATTTTAATATATGTAATGCTTTGTCAACCTGAACACCTCTTACAAGGTCAGCAACCAAACGCATTTTGCGGGGTGATGTAGGACAATCAACCAATTTAGCGAGGTAAGTTGTTTTCTTCGCTTCCTTGAGCCTGTCTGCCATTTCTTTTTTTCTTGCTCCCATTTTTTTATTTATTGTAGTCTGAAATAAATCTTAATTATTTTTTACCTGCACCAGCTTTGGCTGCATCTGCTTTATTGTTTCCTGAGTGTCCGCGGAACGTACGTGTTGGAGCAAATTCTCCAAGTTTGTGTCCTACCATGTTTTCAGTTACATACACGGGGATGAATTTGTTTCCGTTATGTACTGCGATTGTTTGTCCTACAAATTCAGGAGCAATCATTGATCTGCGTGACCATGTTTTGATTACCGCTTTTTTTCCGCTTTGCATAGAATCGATGATACGTTTCTCAAGCTTGAAATCAATGAAGGGACCTTTTTTTAATGAACGAGCCATTTATATTATTTTGTAATGATTAATTATTTTTTCTTTCTTCTTTCAACAATGAACTTATTGCTGAGGTTTTTCAGTTTTCTTGTTTTCAAACCTTTAGCTGCTTTACCATTGCGTGAGCGTGGGTGACCACCTGTAGCTCTACCTTCTCCACCGCCCATAGGGTGGTCAACAGGGTTCATTACAACACCTCTTACTCTTGGTCTGCGTCCCTGCCAGCGGCTAACACCTGCTTTACCATGTATCTGTAAATTATGGTCAGGATTAGAAACTGCTCCAATTGTAGCTTTACATTCTAAAAGAATTAATCTAGTTTCGCCTGAAGGAAATTTAATGGTTGCATATCTTCCTTCACGTGCAATCAGTTGGGCATAAGCACCTGCACTTCTAACAATGCTAGCTTTTTGGCCTGGCTGTAATTCCACGTTGTGTATGATAGTTCCCAATGGAATTTCACTCATAAAAAGTGCATTACCAACTTCAGGAACTGCTCCTTTACCAGCAACTACTGTTTGTCCAACTTTCAAACCTTGCGGAGCAAGAATATATCTTTTCTCACCATCAGCATAGTTCAGCAATGCGATGAAGGCTGTGCGGTTAGGATCGTACTCAATGGTTTTAACTAATGCAGGAACATCAAATTTGTTGCGTTTGAAATCAACTTCACGGTATGCTTTTTTATGACCACCGCCAATATAGCGCATTGTCATTTTACCGGTATTGTTTCTTCCGCCCGATTTGGAAATGCTTGTTACCAGACTTTTTTCCGGTTTTGATGCGGTTAACACATCAAAATCATTAACCAATTTAAAACGTGTGCCGGGTGTTACCGGTTTGTATTTTCTAAGTGCCATCGTGTATTAGATATTGCTGTAAAAATCTATCGTGTTTCCTGATTGAAGCGTAACAACCGCTTTCTTGTATCTTCCGGTATTGCCTGTTACCACTTTTGATTTGGTATTACGGCTTTTCTTTTTCCCCGGAGCTACCATAGTATTTACCTTTTCAACGGTAACGCCATACATAGCTTCAACTGCTTTTTTAATTTCCAGTTTATTTGCGTTTCTATCCACCACAAAACTGTAACGACCTGTTTTTTCGCTAATCGCGGTCGCTTTTTCAGTGATGAGGGGTTTTACTAAAACTTCCATTTCTTTTCTTGTTTATTGATTAATTACTTGCTTAGGATGGTTTCAATTTGTTTTAATGAGCTCTCAACCAGCAGTAAATTATTCGCGTTTAATATGTCGTAAGTATTTAAATCAGAAGCATTTACAACCTTTGCTCCCCCTAAATTTCGGGACGACAAATATATGTTTTTGTTGTTCTCTGCCAACACCAAAAGTGTTTTTTTGCCTGTTATCTTAAGATTGCTCAAAATTTCAGCGTAGGCTTTGGTTTTAGGAGTATCTAAATTGAAATCTTCAACAATAGAAATGCTGTTATCTTTTGCTTTGTGTGAAAGAGCAGAAATACGCGCCAGTTGTTTTACTTTCTGGTTTACTTTCAATACATAATCGTGTGGTTTAGGTCCAAATACACGACCTCCGCCTTTGTAAAGTGGGTTCTTTTTGCTTCCTTTACGTGAACCTCCGGTTCCTTTCTGCTTGTGCAATTTCTTTGTACTGAAAGCAACTTCACCACGCTCTTTAGATTTGTGAGTTCCCTGACGCTGGTTAGCCAAGTATTGTTTCACATCAAGATAAATTGCGTGATCATTGGGTTCTGCACCAAAGATGTCTTTGCTGAGTTCAACCTTTTTAGCGGTCTCTTTCCCTTTTATGTCAAATACTGATAATTTCATTTTCTTTTATTTTTAACCCTTCGACAAGCTCAGGGTGACAATTCAATTTATTTCTCGATTTTCAGGTAAGAATTTTTTCCTCCCGGAACGTTACCGCTAACGATTAGCAGGTTCTGGTCAGCCAATACTTTTAACACTTTCAGGTTTACCACTTTTACGCGCTCACCACCTGTTCTTCCGGCAAGTCTTTTGCCTGGAAATACACGTGAAGGCCATGAAGAAGCTCCCATTGAACCCGGTGCACGTAATCTGTTGTGCTGACCGTGCGTTGCTCCACCTACCCCGCTGAACCCGTGACGCTTTACAACACCCTGGAAACCTTTTCCTTTTGATGTTCCGATAACGTCAACATATTCGCCTTCTGCGAATACATCACCAACTGAAAGCACAGCACCTAATTCAACTGTTACCGAAGCAACATCTTTAAACTCTGTGAACTCAACAATTTTTCTTTTAGGAGTTGTATTAGCTTTTTTGAAATGACCAATTGCAGAATTGCTGGTGTGCTTTTCTTTCTTTTCGTCATAAGAAAGCTGAACAGCTTTATAGCCATCCTTCTCCTCGTTTTTGAGTTGGGTTACAACGCAGGGTCCAACTAGTATCACTGTGCAGGCAAGATTTTTACCCTCCTCAGTGAACATATTGGTCATCCCTACTTTTTTACCTATTAATCCTGACATTTTATTTGAATTTACTATTTATGTAATGTGCTTTATTATCTAAAAATCAATTACTTAAGACTTATACTTTAATTTCAACTTCAACTCCGCTAGGAAGTTCTAACTTCATCAAAGCATCCACTGTTTTAGCAGTAGAACTGTAGATGTCCAACAGTCTTTTGTAAGAGCAATGTTTGAACTGCTCTCTCGCTTTTTTGTTTACGTGAGGTGAACGCAGAACTGTGAAAATTTTGGTGTGTGTAGGTAGTGGAATTGGTCCGCTTACTACGGCTCCGGTTGATTTCACGGTCTTAATAATCTTCTCAGCGGATTTATCCACCAGGTTGAAGTCGTAAGACTTTAATTTAATGCGTATTCTTTGACTGCTCATTATTTAGGGTAATTAATAATTAGTTTAATTTTTTTCCTTTTGCTTTTGCCACTACCTCTTCAGCAATGTTTCTTGGTGTTTCAGCATAATGCGAAAACTCCATTGTAGTACTTGCTCTTCCTGAAGACATTGTTCTCAACTGCGTGATGTATCCGAACATCTCGCCCAGTGGAACTTTAGCTTTGATAACCTGTGAGCCTGCACGTGAATCCATACCTTCTAACTGTCCGCGTCTGCGGTTCAAGTCACCTACGATATCACCCATGTATTGCTCAGGAGTAAGAACTTCCACTTTCATGATAGGCTCCAGAAGAATAGGTTTAGCTTTTGGAAGCGCCTCACGGTAGGCTGTGCGTGCGCAAATCTCAAATGATAAAGCGTCCGAGTCAACATCGTGGTAAGAACCATCGGTAAGAACTATTTTCAAACTCTGCAACTGGTATCCTGCAAGAACACCGTTCTGCATAGATGCGCGGAAACCTTTTTCAATAGCAGGGATAAATTCGCGGGGAATATTACCACCTGAAATCTCGTTCACAAACTGTAAACCGTTATTCTTTTTATCTGCGATGAAATCCTCATCAACAGGAGAAACAGTAAACTTCATATCAGCGAATTTACCACGACCACCTGTTTGTTTTTTGTAAACCTCACGGTGTTCAACAGTTCCGTTGATAGCCTCTTTGTAAGCAACCTGAGGAGCTCCCTGGTTAACTTCCACTTTAAACTCACGTCTCAAACGGTCAACAATAATATCTAAGTGCAACTCACCCATTCCACTGATGATGGTTTGACCCGAATCTTCATCCGTTTTAACACGGAACGTAGGATCTTCTTCAGAAAGTTTGTTCAATGATGTGCCCAATCTGTCAAGGTCAGCCTGAGTTTTAGGCTCAATAGCAAGACCGATAACCGGCTCAGGGAAATTCATTGCTTCAAGAACAATAGGATGTTTCTCATCGCAAAGTGTATCGCCTGTTTTAATGTCTTTAAATCCAACAGCTGCACCAATATCACCGGCTTCAATGAAGTCGATCTGGTTTTGCTTGTTAGCATGCATCTGGAAAATACGTGAAATACGTTCTTTGTTTCCTGAACGTGTGTTCAGAACATAAGAACCTGAATCCAATCTTCCTGAGTAAGCACGGAAATATGCCAGACGACCTACAAACGGGTCGGTAGCAATTTTAAATGCAAGTGCTGTGAAAGGCTCTTTCACATCGGGTTTGCGTGTAACTTCTTCGTTAGTGTCAGGGTTTATTCCAACAATCTGTGGACGATCCATAGGACTTGGAAGAATTGACATCACATAATCCAACATGGTTTGAACGCCTTTGTTTTTAAAAGCAGAACCGCAAACCATAGGAACCAATTTACCGGCAATACATGCTTTACGCAACGCGGTAATAACTTCTTCTTCAGTGATAGTTTCAGGAGCTTCAAAAAACTTCTCCATGATTTTGTCATCAAACTCGGCAACTGACTCTAATAATTGTCCTCTCCAGTGTGTAGCCTCTTCCAGCATTTCGGCAGGAATAGGAACTTCGGTAAAGGTCATTCCTTTGTCTTCCTCGTTCCAGATGATACCGCGGAAGTTAACCAAGTCAACAACACCTTTAAAATTTTCTTCTGCACCGATAGGCAATTGCAATGGAACGGGGTTACCGCCCAACATTTCTTTAACCTGTTTTACCACGTTTAAGAAATCTGCACCTGCACGGTCCATTTTATTTACGAAACCCATACGGGTTACGTTGTAGTTATTAGCCAAACGCCAGTTAGTTTCTGACTGTGGCTCCACACCATCAACAGCCGAAAACAAGAAAACCAATCCATCCAGTACGCGGAGTGAGCGGTTTACCTCCACCGTGAAATCCACGTGGCCGGGTGTGTCAATAATGTTGATCTTATACTTCTGTCCGCGATAATCCCAGAAACAAGTTGTAGCAGCTGAAGTGATGGTGATACCGCGCTCCTGCTCCTGCACCATCCAGTCCATAGTTGCAGCACCATCGTGTACTTCACCTATTTTGTGGTTTACTCCTGTGTAATATAGGATACGCTCTGTGCAGGTTGTTTTACCCGCATCAATGTGAGCTGCAATTCCAATATTCCTTGTATATCTTAAATCTGCCATTTTAGTGTTAAGCTTCCTGCTATTGTATTATATTAGAATCTGAAATGTGAGAAAGCTTTGTTTGCTTCAGCCATTCTGTGTGTATCTTCTTTACGTTTGTGAGCTGCACCTTCTTCTTTATATGCTGCCATAATTTCTCCGGCTAATTTCTGAGCCATTGATTTCTCGTTTCTTTTGCGTGCAAACTCCAACATCCATTTCATTCCCAAAGCAATTTTGCGCTCAGGACGAACTTCCATAGGAATTTGGAAAGTTGCTCCACCTACTCTGCGGCTTTTTACTTCCACGTTAGGCGATACATTAGACAATGCTTTTTTCCAAATATTCAAACCGTCTTCCTGCATTTTAAGCGATACTGCATCAATAGCACCATAGAATGTTTTAAGTGCTGTGGTTTTTTTACCGTCATACATCATGTTGTTTACGAAACGGGTAACGAGTACATCGTTAAATCTTGGATCCGGAACGTAAGGTTTGCGTTTGGGTGTTGGTTTTCTCATTGGTGATTATTCTTTATTATTTCTTTATGGTTGCCCTTCGACTTCGCTCAGGGTGACAATTTTTTATTTCTTTTTAGTCGGTGCTGCTGGTGCTCCTTTCTTAGGACGTTTAGCTCCGTATTTGCTTCTGCGTTGTCTGCGGGCTTCCACACCTGCAGTATCTAACGCTCCGCGAACGATGTGGTAACGAACTCCCGGAAGGTCTTTTACTCTTCCGCCACGCACCAACACAATACT
>CAMBRL010000106.1 GCA_945870105.1 Chitinophaga pinensis | reverse complement strand
TGACATAGAAGGTCATCGTGGTGCGCGGGGCCTGTATCCTGAGAATACAATTACTGCTTTTATTGAAGCTGTTAAACTTGGAGTAAATACCTTGGAAATGGATGTGGTGGTGAGTAAAGACCTACAGCTGGTAGTAAGTCATGAACCATTTATTAATCCTGTATTTTGTGATTTTACCGGAGGACAACCTTCAGAAGAAGATGCAAAACGCATTGGCAATATTTATCAACTGACGTATGAAGAAGTTGCACGCTTTGATTGCGGTTCGCGCGTAAATCCTAAATTTCCTCAGCAAAAAAAAATGGTTGCAGCAAAGCCCTTGCTTACTGATGTAATAGACACAGTGGAAAAATTTATATCCGATAATCATCTACAACCTGTGCTTTACAATATTGAAACAAAGTGCACACCGGAAGGCGATAACATTTTTCATCCTGCGCCCAACGATTTTGCTGCGCTGCTTTATAACACGCTGAAAGAAAAAAAGATTTTGAGCCGTTGCATTATTCAGAGTTTTGATGTGCGCACCTTACAGGTAGTGCACAAAACAGACCCATCTGTAGCAACTGCACTGCTTATTTCAGACTCCGATATTTTTGAAAAAAATATGGAGACGCTTGGATTTACTCCTGCTATTTATAGTCCTAATTTTAATCTGGTTAATAAAGAACTGGTTGAAAAATGTCATGCAAAAAATATGCTCATCATACCCTGGACAGTGAATGATGAAAACAAAATGCACGAACTGAAAAACATGGGAGTGGATGGTTTAATTTCTGATTACCCCGATAAGGCAATAAAAGAATTAAGGTAGCTACACTATAATCCTTTATCAAATTCGGCACGCATTTGTAGCAGGCGAGTGTTTATCCAGTGATGGCAATCGCGTGAGAGAATTTCCCAGTTATCGTTACGCAAGGGATTGCCAAAAGCAACTTTTACTTTTATCTCTTTGTATTTGCCAAACACCCTTACAAAGTGAGGTATAAATGTATCGGAGCCAACCCATGCCACATCCTGATGTTCAAATTCAATGGCAATGGGCACCACTTCAAAACCTGCTTCGGCAGCGGTCATAAACGTTCCGGGTCTGAATTCGCCTGCACCGGGTCCCACATAGGTTGTACCTTCTACAAACACAATGGTAGAAATACCACGGCTTACAAAATCGGCTATTTGTTCTCTGGTTTTTTTGCGGCTTTCTTTGCTTTTGCGGTCAACGAAAACGGTTCCCGAATGAACAAGACCAAAGCCCACAATAGGCCACCTTTTTATTTCTGCTTTTACTACCGGACAGGCATCTAAGTGTTGGAAAATGCAAATGGAATCGATATACGAGCGGTGGTTGGTAACACCTAATGTGCCTTTGTCGGGAACAACTCCTTTTAACTCACACGATACATTCAGAAACCTAACCAGCCTTATGGAAAGTTTACGTCTTAAATGGATTGCGCGCTCCACATCCTTGCCTTGTATAAGGACGCGAAGGATGATTTCGGCTATGCATACCGAAGTGAAAAATAAAAATCCGAACAGGCGATAGATACCTCTTATTGCCATTGGCTTAGTGCAGGTCTTTCTTTAAATTTTCTAACGTCTCCAGCGGAACATCATTGATGTCGAGGAGAATCAGTCCGTCCAGCACGTTTGAAAAACTGGGGTCAACATTAAAGCCTATAATTTTAGCTTCCTGTTTAATGTACTTTTTTATCAGCACGGGTAGTTTATAATTTTGCGGCTCAACCTCTTCAATAATCTTATCTACTTCGCGCATCTCGGGACTAAGTTGTTCTACAATGGCATCTATGTCAAGGTCGCTGGCGGGCGGCACAAATGATTTGCGCGGTTTTACATGTTGTGCCAGTTCACTGTTCCAGTAATACTTCTTGATAAAGCCTACAATAAGTTGTCGCGAAAAACTTGAATACTCGTTGCTGATGCTTACAGGACCAATCAGGTAGCGATATGCCGTATGTTGCAGCAAAACAGATAATATCCCTTTCCACAACAGAAAGAGCGGCAACCTTGCCTTTTGATAGTCGGGAGTAATATACGAGCGGCCCAGTTCTATGGCTTGCTTGAAAATTTCATTGAATGGCTTGCGGAATTTGAACAGCGAACGCAGGTAAAACCCCCGTTTGCCATACAGTTTCATAATCTCGTTTCCAAAGCCAATGCGGTAGCCACCCGCAATCTTTTTCTGCTCATGGTCCCAGAGAATAAGCTGGTGATAATACATATCGTATTCATCCAGATCAAGGGCATTGCCCGAACCTTCGCCTACTTCACGGAAGGTTACTTCACGCAGTCGTCCTATCTCTTTCAGTGTTTGAGGTATGCTGCTTGCGGCTGCAAGAAAAATGCTGAATTCGGATTGCTGCAAAAGACAATGCGATTTATCAAGCGCATTCAGTTCCTTTTCAATAATGCGTGAATCGATAGCGGGTGCAATGGCTGATTTTACTGTTTCTCTGTGATTGATAAACAGGGAGGTGAAAAAGGAGTTTACATCCAATGCACTGCCCAGCGCATATAGCTTGGCACGAACGTAGCGCGCAAAATCTTCGGGACGAGTGAAGGAATGTTTTACCATCTCTTCAATGGGCTTGCCTATTCGCAGGTGAACACGTTTTTCCTTCAAATTCATATCCTGAAAAAATGCAATCATTCCGTCAAACGAAAAGACCTTGGAATGAAAAAGGCTTGGTGGCGATTCGCTGCTGATGTGTATGGGTTGAATAGGGCAGTCGAGCTGAAACAATACGCGCATCAGTTTTTGGTCCCAGCGTTTATCCATGGCCATATTGGCGGTAATTCTGCTCAGGGTACTTTGCTTTGCGGGAAAAATAATCAGCAGCATTTCCTGATTGATCAGGTTTTGAAACTGCCCGGTTATTGTGTCTTCAGAATCGTCAATATTCAGATGAACAATACTTGGCTCCAGTTCGGTATGATTTGAATAATCGAAGGAGGTAAGCACCGCCACATCCTGCCTTACGGACGATAAACCTTTAAGAAGCAGAAAGGGATCAACCGGACCGAACAGGCGGTTAACCACCAGTATGCGTGCGCCTTTTTTAGGTATGCGGTTCAGGTCATTTGCTTCGCTATGCAGCGATATTCTTGAGGCTTCCAAAAACGAGCCGATGAAGTCCTGCATAGTGGAATTTTGGGCACGAACACTTTTTTCACCTGCGACCATTCTTATTGTTGATTAGCAATCAAACGTATTTATTACAGGTGTTCTTAATATTAATAGAATGTTGTGATTATGTTTCGTGAGTAAAAAAACGTTTAGTTATTGCATGTACTGTATTTATTTCCTGCTAAACATTTCCAGCATCAGATTTAAACTCCGGATTATTCTGGGGCATATTGCAATTAAATTCATTTGAGCAGTGTTTTAAAAAAATTACAAACACATTTTTTGCCTTTAACAGTATTCTACATTTAATAATTACTTCACATAAAAACTACCCTAAAAAGCAGCATATATCATAATTTTGACAAAAATTTATACAATGAAAAAGTTAAACATTTTCTTGTTTCTGCTCTTTTCAATAAGTGCTTTTTCGCAATCAACGCTTGTAAGAGGTCCATATCTTAACCTTGGAACACCAGCAAGCATGGTTGTTAAGTGGAGAACAACTGCCGCTGAAATTGGTGAGGTAAAATACGGAACTGAGCAAAGTAATCTTTCGCAAACTACAACAGAAACCACCGCATTAACGGAGCATGAGGTATTAATAAACGGTTTGCAACCCAACACCAGGTATTATTATACCGTTGGTGCAAATGCAAATTCATACACAACCAATGACGGTACCTATTTTTTCAAAACATCACCTGTGCCAGGAACTGTGCAACCTATTCGCCTTTGGGTAATTGGTGATTTTGGATACGGTGGTCAATCAACAATAGATGTTAAAAATTCTTTTCTTGAAAACTACCGCAATGTACCTACCGATGCATGGTTATGGACAGGCGACAATGCCTATAATGACGGAACCGATCAGGAGTATCAGGATAATGTGTTTAATGTTTACCCCGAAGTTTTTAAAAACACGGTAGTATGGCCCTGCCCCGGAAATCATGATTATGGAAGCGTAGATGCAAACAACAATGGAACGTATTATGATATTTTTACATTGCCTGAAAATGCAGAAGCAGGAGGTACACCAAGTAATGAAGAAGGTTATTATTCCTTTGATTACGGGAATGTACATTTCCTCTCACTTAATTCTGAAATGCTGCTTTCTATTGTAACAAGTAATACAACTTTTACACAGTGGCTTGAACAGGATTTGCAAAACACCACCCAGGACTGGATAGTTGCATACTGGCACCAACCACCTTATACCAAAGGCACACATGATTCTGATGACAGTTTCAGCCGCAGCGAAATGATGCGTAACAATGTGAACCCTATACTGGAACAATACGGTTGCGATCTGGTGCTTAACGGGCACAGTCATGGTTATGAGCGGTCATACCTCATTAACGGGCTTTACGGAAAATCAAACACGTTCAATGCTGCAAACATGATTGTTAACGGAACAAACGGAAATGCCAATGACGGAAATGCATACATTAAATATACACTGGGTGATAGTGCCAACAAAGGAACTGTTTACACAGTTATTGGTTGCTCGGGAAAAAAAGGATCGGGTGATGACCCGCTGAATCACCCTGCTATGTACCTGTCAACAGAAGATTATCACGGAAGTATGGTTATTGATATTAACGGACTTTCTCTGAACGCACTGTTTATTGACACTACAGGCACTGTGCTTGACCGGTTTACGATTGTTAAAGAAGAATTAACAGGAATAAATCAAACGAAACATCAGTATGGCATTCAACTCAATGTTTATCCCAATCCTTTTAAAGGTAGTTTTAACATAGAATTTGAAATAGAAAAAGAAGAGTTCATATCCATTGAAATAAAGGATGTAGAAGGTAAATTAGTAGAAAGTTTTGGTGGTAAAAAATATGCTGCAGGAAAACATCAGATCACCTGCACTCCTAAACAACAAGTAAATCAGGGGATTTATATTGTTGAAGTAAATAATTCAAAAAAACTTGCTGCTAAGCGTTTAGTTCGAATGGAATAGCTTAAGAGCAGTTAATAGTCTTTTCAATCTGCAGTTGAATTAATAGTGAATGAAATTATGAGTAAAACTTACGAGCGATTTGAGCAAAAGAAAAAACGAAATGAAAGGACCGTATTGATTTTAGCCCTTTCAATAATAGGTTTCTTGTTGGCATTTGTAATTTATGTAAGGTTGAAATAATTTATATTATTCTATAAAATGGAACAACTAACTTCCGGAAACTTGCTGATTATTATAGTGATTGGCGGTTTAATAATTGCGCTGCTTGTCTGGCTCACTTATCGCAATCAAAAAGATGAAGAAGAATTTGAAGAAAACATGAACGACCCCAAACGTGATTTTCATAAGGAGCACGAAGGCGAAGGAATGTGAGCTTATAAATAGCAATTATGAAAGAGCTTGAGAAATATTACGAAAATCACCATCGCCATATTTCTGAATTATCAGCTATTCCTCCGAAAAAATTTACGCAGGAGAATTTTCATAATCTAAGAGTTGAACTTAAAAAATTCAATGCCCTCTTTGACATTATTAATTACTGTTCAATAAATTTCAAACGTAAGAAATCATTTAAATCCTATAAAATACTGTTTAAACAAGCAGGAAAAGCAAGAGAGTTACAACTTGAAGAAAACCTGCTCAAAATCCATGACACACGCAATAACTTAAAAAAATTCAAAGCCAAACTGAAGAACTTACGCAGTCAGGAACAAGATAAATATTTTGAACTCAGGGAAAGAGTAACCATTATTAAAGATAAAAAAATCATTCTTCTTCTTGCCGGAATTGACAAAGAGAGCATTCAGAATTATTTGAGAAAAAAAGAAGAAAAGATTTCACAACTTCTTCTGAAAAAAAATACCGATGAAGACGAACTTCACGAATTGCGTAAACGGCTGAAACTAATGAATTACATCCTGGTCAGCCTGAATAAGAAAAAGGAAAATAAGAAAAGAGAAAATTTAGCTGAACTACTCGGGAAATGGCATGACTGCCAGGTAATGGAAGAGAGTTTTGGAAAAGCAATTAGAAAAGGTGAGGTGGATGCAAAAGAATTAAACTCACTAAAAAGGATAATTAAAAAAATAGCTGTTGATAAAAATCAGTTCCTGATTGAAATCAACAAAATAGTCGGTGTAGGAAAAACAAAAAATAAGCAGAGAAAATAGTTTTGCCTGTGGTCAAAAATTCTCATTGAAGTAACCACCTAGCGCATCAATGCTGGATGTTGAACGAGTATTGTCAGATATTTCCTCCTCATAATAATCGCTACGTTCAATAAAATGGTTTCCCATCCAGGCTTTGTTAAGAGGATTGGAGGTAACTTGGTTTGCAGTAAAATTTAACTGCAACTTCTCACAGCCTGCTTTCTTGTCGTTTACTGATTTTGTAGTTATGATTTTCATGTTTAATAATCACCCGCGGTGATAATCAGCCATTGCTTCCATACGACTTGCTAACCTGGCACCCGAAAAGTTTTTCTTGCGCCCGCGGCCTGTATAATCACAAACTTCAGCAACTGGTTTTTGTTTTCTGCGAGGTGCATCCTCTTCAACAAAACTTGTTTTCTGATAGCTGTAATCTGCTGTTGGAGGGGTGTCGTTGAATTTCATTACGTATCAATTTTTATAGTGCAAGATTAGTTTATGCAGGTTAAGCAGGTGTATTAGTAAGAATAAATTTGTGTTAATACATTTTCAACTTAGTCCTGTTGATAAAACAAAAAAACTTAACCATGAAATAATAAAGCCGAAACACATGAGCACCATCTTTGGCAAAAAATAAACCATGAAAAAATACTTCGTACCTATTTTATTTCTACTTATTGCAGCATACGCAACCGCTCAAACAGATGCGGGTTTCAGCACAGGCATTAATTCTTCAAAATGGTTTTTCAACAGAACACTTCCTCAGTCAGGAATGGGTTCCATTACCGGCTGGCAATTTTCCGGTTTTGTTGAGCACCACGTTGGCAAAACATTTTCATTGAAAGCTGATGTTTATTATCACCACACAGGCAGTGGTTACTATATTAACTCTTACCCCGGAAATTTTGAATACCGCCTTGATTATGTTGGTGGAAGTTTGGGATTGCCATTAGGCTTCGAAAACGAAAAATGGGGATTGAAATGTGTAATAGGCGGATATATCTCATATTGTTTTAATGGTACATTTATTACTAACAATACAGAAAACAAAACCAAAACATTAGAAAAATTGGATTTTGAGTATAATAAATTCAGCAAATTTGATGATGGAGCTTATTTTGGCATTCTTGCAAAATATAAATTGGGCAAAGGAAAATTTATGCTTGACTGCCGCTGGAATGCAGGAATTTACAGTGTTTCACAAGAAAAGTCTATCTGGATGTGTAATCGCTCATGGATGTATTCCATTGGCTATGTGTGGCAGATTTGCGAACGTAAAAAGAAAGAAAACAAATCTGCTGTACTACCAGAATAGCTGATACAGAATACAACAGGACGATAAGATTAAATTGTAGCAATTACTTCTTCAGCCAGAGCAAAGCTTAGTGTCATTCCGCCACCGCCAAGTCCGTTTATTATAGTTACTCCCCGTTGCGGTGAAAAAATAAATTCGGTTTGTCCTTCTATTTTTGGAATAACACCATTCCAAGTCTGCGCAATTTGAAGATTTTCAAAACGAGTAAATTTTGACATGTATTGCAAAACAAGTTGATTGATTTCAGCCCGGTCAAATGGGTCGGGATTTAATCCGTATTCGTGTGAATCGCCAATTGTAATTTCATTCATGCCATTTTGCACCGCCATCACATGAATTCCGTGTTTAACATATTCGGGCATTTCATTTTCAAATCGTTGTTTCAATATTTCCATGCTTTTACAATCTGCAAATGAAGCGTAATGAGAGAGTGTAAGTCCTGCGCAAAGTGCAGGTAAATCAGAGCCAGTTGTATTAATTGGCAAAGACCGCATCATCTGCAATTTGCATTTTGTAATTCCGCTCTCTTTATATTCTTCGGAAAAAAGTGTTTCAAAATCACTTCCACTGCAAACAAAAATCTGGTCGGCTTCATAAATATCTTTTCCGTTCCAAACTTTAAACTGTTCAATTCTGTTTATTGTTTTTCCGAAATAAAATTCAATACCGTAGCATTCGTTCAAATAATCAGTTAAAGTATTCATTGCCTCGCGTGGGTCAATAATAACCTCGGTCTTGCTGAGTAATCCAGCTTTCAGCCCTTGTGGGTTTACAGTTTTCCATCGCTCGGAAATTTGTTGATTGGTAAACAATTCTAGATCCCTTGTATCGCAGTTATTCTGAAAAAATTCTTCCAGTACATTGCGCTCATCATCATTGTAAGCGAGCATTAATGCTCCTGTATTGCTATGCCAAATCTTGGATTTCTGAATAATGTTAAGCCAGATTTCACGCGAGCGCAAAGCGCATTGGTACAATTTACCTGACGGTTGTCCAATTGGCCAGATTAAACCAAAATTTCTTACCGATGCGCCAACACATTTTTCGTTGCGCTCAAAAACTTTAACGTGATAATTTTTTTCAGCCAGCGCACGCGCAGTTGCCAAACCAACTATTCCGGCACCAATTACTATTGCCGAATTTTTCATTTAATGCAATTATCTTTCTGAATGAAGTAATGTGCTTCTACCGTCCATGCGTAAAGATATAAGTTCTACTGCATTTTCAACTATAGGAGCTGCTGCCTGAACCGAATACTCTTCGCTGCATTCAGGACAATAATAAACTCTTTCGGTATTATTTTCACTTTGAAACATGTAAACCACTTTAAACTTTGCACCACAAAAGGTGCATTGTGTTTTTAATTCTTCAAAGCATATTGGATTCTTACTAACGAGCGCTTCTGAAACTTCGGTTTTTACTTTTGGTCTGTTCATATCTATTAGTTATTGATTAAACCCGGTTATAGCCACTACAAGCGAGCGGTTAAAAGGCACAGCATTATTAGTGTCAGGATGCTGAATACTTACAAAATAAGTTTTGCCGTCAGGTGTAAAAGTCCCGCCTGTTGTTTCGCAACCGCGTGGTCCTGCCATAAACATCTTTAAATCATTGACTGTTGCATTTTGTATACTTTGATCAATAAAGAAGATTTCGTTGTAGGTTTCTTTTTTATTTACTCCCGGTTTGTTTACCCACATGGTGCTATTGCCGTCTTCGTTAATTGCGAGGTAACTTTTCCCTCCTGAATTTAAAACGGATAAACCATCCGGAGCAGAGAAATTAATTGTTGAATCTTTTGAAATACCACCTTCAACAAATACACGCAGTTTGTTGGTTGCTATATCCAATTCAAGCATTCGTCCGAAAGGGTCTTCGTAATTATTCCCTTCTTTTTTCAGGCGTTGAAAATGTTTTGCAGGTTTTCCTCCAATCGCAATTGCTTCATCCCAGTTAAAGGATGCGTTACCCGTTTCTGAGATGTAAATTTTTCCGTTAGCTTCATCAATCCATT
Source organism: Chitinophaga pinensis (assembly GCA_945870105.1). Taxonomy (GTDB): domain Bacteria; phylum Bacteroidota; class Bacteroidia; order SXHM01; family SXHM01; genus SXHM01. The sequence goes on along the minus strand of CAMBRL010000106.1, from coordinate 3,264 downwards.
CATGTCGGATAAACATGGTTGCACCTCTGCGCAAAGCAACTTCTCGAGTGTTTAACAACGAATCCATTTGCATGGGAAGAGTTAGCCAGTCTCCGCTTTCGCCATCAGCAGATTGCCTGTAAGCATACAATTGTCCTTTTGAATAGTCGCCTTTTTTTTCCGCAACAAATTTGTAAATGATTGCAGGACTTGCATCATCCGTGAGGTAAACAGTTTTGCCATCAGTTGAACAATGAACATCTTCGTGTTCAAACCTCCCCATGCCGTATAATTTTTTGATGGCTTTGCCGCTCATTGGGTCAACTTCAACAACCCAACCATAATTGAGGTAACGCGGCATTCCATTGAAGTCAGACATGTCGCGTATGGCATTGAAAATTTCTGCATTGTTCTTCGGTTCAATTTCTTCGGCTGTTAAAATGGTATTGTGTGGAGTAAGTGCTCCACCGCAATTGCGCATGGTTCCGCCTACCGAACTAAAATCAATGTGACGAAAATCGCCAACAGTTTTCCATGTTCCGTTTTCCTTTTTCAGTTCAAAAATAGTTCCTCCGCCACCATCACCAAGGTTATCATTCCATTTATGTTCTTCATGACTTACATATAACAAACCATGTTCGCTGCTGCCATTTATAGGAATGTAAGCCGTAAAATCGTGAGAACCTCGGGCAGGAACTTTTGTTCCATCTGCTTTTTTTACCAAATCAAATTCTTCACGGAAAAGAATATCGTATTTCATTCCCTCGGGAATTATCGGTTCCTGATTCGAGTAGGTAGCTGAAACCGGTTTAAACAGCGTGAATTTATCTGCTGATGTTTGTGCATCAGCAGATAAATTTGAATAACCCCAAAGAATTAAACCTGCTGATAAAAATCTGATATTGAATCTCAATGCTTAAATTTTTTTTAGAAAACTAATATTAACGGAACTCAATTTTGCGTGTAACACTTGTATTGCCTGAAGTCACTTTCAGAAAATATAAACCTTTAGCATAAACTCTTGCATTAAAGGTAATTCTGTTTTCGTATTTCTGAATGGTGTTGCTTGCAATGATGCTTCCTTTTGCATCCAACAAGGTATAAAAAGCAATTTCATTCAATGGCTTCTCAAATTCAATCGTAAGAATTCCGTTAGAAGGGTTTGGGTAAACCGAAAAATTATTCTCAACTGTTTCGTTGATTGCATTTACCCCAAGCATACTGATGCGTAGCATGCCAATTGATGAATTGCTGCCATCAGACAAAGAATAATACACGGAATCAACTCCAAGAAACCCGGAATTTGGTGTGTACATAATGCTATCGCCTGCAACTACAGCAGCTGTTCCGTGCAACGGTTGATTTGGAATTGAAACAGAAAGAGGGTCATTTTCGCAATCAGAATCATTAAGCAATACAGCAACTGTTTTTGGTGCTCCGTTCAGTGTAAATGTTTCGTCATTTACTGCAAGTGGCGGAAAGTTATAACCATTAGGCAGATTTGTAAACGATAGGTTATCAACCAACAAAACACTACCCGGAATTAATCCGCTGTTTCCTCCTGTAAGACCTGAAAAATCAGGAATACTTGAACCAATCATTACAACCAATGTGTCAGGTGTTTCGCATGAAACATAGTTAAAATCAGCTTGAATGAGTTGGTACGTTCCGTTAGTTGTTCCATGCACCACTCTTGCTTCGGCAACCAGGTTTCCGTTCTTTTTCAAAACAGCCCAAACCAATAGTGAATCATTAATGGTGTCGTTTACAATCGGATCATATTTAGCATACAGGCTGATGGATTCTTTCAAATCAGTTGTAGGCGTTCCTGCTCCGGTAAGTTGCATGGGAGAGAGTTGTCCGCCCGCTCCAAGCGCATCAACCAGGTTTAGATAAAATTCACCGTTGGCAATAAAACCGGGTAACACCAAATCCAAGCCCAATGCTGAAATGCTGATTGTTTTTGTTTCCAGACGCAGCGCATAGCTTCCGTTTTGTGCATCGTTAATTTGCGATGCAAGGTATAAGCCACCCAGATTTTCATTTCCTGTTGCCTGATTTACGGATGTCCAACCATCAGGATTTAGAAATGTGAACGTGTCAACCGGAACATAAATATCATAACCCCAAATGCTGGTGTAATCACTCCATGTTTCAAAGCTTGTATTTGGTAATTGCGCAAAGCCACTATAAAAGGGCAAGGCAGCAAGCAGAGAGAAAATTATTTTTTTCATAATGTTTTTATTGTAGAATGAATTTTTTAGAAAATTGTTTGTTGCCAACAAGAATATTGATGGTATAAACTCCGCAATCTTTTCCATACATATCAAGTGTAAGCTTGTTGTTGTTTTGTAAAATAGTAGCTGCTGTAACTTGTTTTCCTGCAACATCAAAAACAGAATACGTTACTTTTTCGTTAGCTGAATTATCAAACCAAACGGTTACATAACCTTTGGCAGGGTTTGGGTACAAAGCAATCTCTGACTCTTTTGTTTCATCAACACTTGAAAAAACCGATAACCACGATTTGCCGTCAAATCCCCAAGCGGGTTGTTCTTCAGGATTAATTCCTGTTTCGTAAAGCAAGTGGTGCAACGCAGTAACTGCAATGTCTGTTTGTACAGGAGTTTGAACTAAAACTGAATTATCTACCGCAGAAACAAAATATGGAAAGCCGGTGTATTGGTAGCTTCCCGGATCTGAACCGGTAATTTCCTGATGTTGAACAGCAGCACCACTGGCAATCCACCAGATTTTACGCTCTTCATCGGTTCCTCCTCCATGTCCTGTTCCAATGCCTCCGTGGTCTGTGGTCATTAATATTAACCAGTTTTCCTGTGCATAGTTTGGTCGTGCATACAATGCAGCTAAAACAGTTCCAATGTGTGTGTCTACACCTTCAATAGCAGAAATATAAGAAGGATTATTAGGATTAAAACCGTTAGCGTGTCCTGCAAGGTCAACAGCATCAAAATAAACGAAAATGCAATCCAATTCAGGATTAGCAAGTTCTTCCACAGCAGCAGCAGCAGTTGGAGTTCCTGCTCCATCCGGCACTTTTATTTTTTCGTCCCAACCATCGTTGTAAACATTATCGCTCATAGGAGCCCATTCTGTTACCTGCACACAATAAAGGTTTGGCAGAATTTCCTTTGCACGTTTCGGAAAATAAGGATAAGTATTATAATCACTTCCGGTGTATGAGTTGCTGGTAACACCGTGCTTGGTTTCCCAAACACCACACATAATATCTGACCATGATGGAGCAGAAACAGTGATACCGCA
>CAMBRL010000105.1 GCA_945870105.1 Chitinophaga pinensis | reverse complement strand
TCGAAAATCAAGTTCGCCATGCTTCACCTGTTCAATGGTTTGTGTATTGATAAGGCGGGTTGTTTTAAAAGTGGCTATAACGGGTGTTTTTTCTTTGGGAGTTTCTTCGTCATTGAACATATCGCCCAAGCTGCCTTCCTGCGGAAAGGCGCTGAAGGAAAGTGCTATAAAGAGAAGACTGATGATGTTCTTTTTCATTTCGTCTGAGGTTTTGGGATGTAATTGCTTTTTACTGTTATTTCCAGTTCTTCGGCAATTTTCTTTACCAATAGTGTAGGTATTTCTATGTTGTGGTCAACACACTTTACCTTAAATTTTGAGGACGAAGTGATTTTTCCTTTTTCAACTACAATAGTCCCTTGAACGGTGCGCTCTTTTGTAACCCCGTGAACAGTAAATTTTCCGGCTACAGTTACTTCATAAGTGCCCTCTTTACTCAGGTCGGGAAGGTTTTGAATCGTCCCGGTAAATTCTGCGTTGGGATATTTTTCGCTTTCTAAATAATTTTCATTAAAGTGCTCCTCCATAAGGGCATCCTCAAACTTAAAACTCTCGATTGGTGATTTAAAAAACACTTCACCCGTTTGGGTATTCAGTGCTGCCTGAGCAGTTTGGGTAACACCTTCAATGTTTTCAAGTGGGGCTTCAGAAAACAGTCGGATATAGGTATTGCGACTCATCCATACCTGCGAATAGACACTGGTTGTAATCGTTAGCAGCATGGCTGCAAAAAATAATTTTTTCATGGTATATAGTTTATTGACGGGTACTATCCGTCAGTACAAATTGCGTTATATTTTAGTGATGTGGGGCTGATAATAATCAGCAGAAAACATGATTAAGACGTTATTTTCTTGCTATAAGCAAGAAAGCAAACAACTGTCTATCCAATACTATCAGGATAGTTTTGGTGGCTGCCAGATATCAGATGGGAGGGTAGCAGGTATGTGCTCGTTGTAGATGGTGAATTGATTTTTTGCTGATGTAGCAAAAACGATAAATGAAGTAGTTTCTTTTGCGGGTGTGGCGATGTTAAGTGAAGTTGACTGGCTGAGGTCGTGAGATTTAAAGGGCAGTTTCATGTCCTGCTGGTAATCGGAATAGTGGATGTTACCGCTGAAATAGTGGTGAACAATAAATTGTGTGAGTGACATGCCTCTTTCATTATGTTGCAAAAAATGCTTTGCCATAAAAGGCAACTTTTGCAACTGCCGCAATTCTGTTTGTGAAAACAAAATTGTAGCGGCAAGAATTATGGCGGTAAAGCGTTTCACAGATGCAAAAATATAGCTATTAAAAAGTCTTAATGGCCATTTTTCGTTAGAATGCCGATAATAACAGGTAAGTGTTATTACTCTTTATTCTTCACATAAATCAATTTAATCCTGCTTTTTGGATTTGGGTTTGAGCGTTGTTCAATTTCAAATTTTCCGGTAGAATGAATTAGTGGAGTCAGTTTCTCAAAACCGTAGTTGCGTGAGTCAAAGTTGGGTTGTTTCTTCACTAAGAGTGAGCCTACATCACCCAGAAATGCCCAGCCGTCTTCTTCAGCAGCATCTGAAACAGTTGCGGCTATCAACTTAATTACTTCAGGTGTTATTTTTTCTACTTCATCTTTTTCTTCCTCAACAGAAGCTCGGTTTCCTATTGTTGCCGGGCTTAAATCTTTTGAAACTGGTTTTTCAACTGCTGCTGCATGTTTTGATTTGGTTTCCTTTGTTGGAGCTATAAAAGGACGTGAGCGTTTTTTAAGAATTTCAATGTAGATGAATTTATCGCAAGCTACTATAAAAGGGTTGGGCGTTTTCTTTTCGCCTATTCCAAAAACTTTCATTCCTGCTTCGCGCAGTCGTGTTGCAAGTCGTGTAAAATCACTATCGCTTGATACGATGCAAAATCCGTTTACCCGTTCAGAGTAAAGAATGTCCATTGCATCAATAATCATAGCTGAGTCGGTTGAGTTTTTACCGATGGTGTAGCCATATTGTTGAATAGGAGTGATGGCGTTTTCAAGCAGCACGTTTTTCCAGCGTTCCAAATGAGGTTTTGTCCAGTCGCCATAAATGCGCTTGATAGTAGGGTTGCCATATTTGGCTATTTCTTCCATCATTTCCTTTATGTAGGCCGATGGTATATTGTCACCGTCAATAAGCACGGCTAGTTTTAATTCTGTTTCCATTGTTTTGTTTGTTAATTCCTGTAAAGAAAAAAGCCCTCATTAAGAGGGCTTTTTTCTTCATTAAATGTGTTTATGTAATTAATTAAGCAAGCTTAACGTTTACTGCATTTAACCCTTTTTTGCCTTCTTGAAGCTCAAAGGTAACTTGGTCATTTTCTCTAACCTCGTCTTTCAGACCTGTTACGTGCACAAAGTGCTCTTTTCCTGATCCGTCTTCTTTAATAAAACCAAAACCTTTAGCATTGTTAAAGAATTTTACTGTTCCTGTGTTCATTGTAATTTGTTTGTTAATTGTTAATAATGGGCGCAAAGATATACTATTAATCGACAGAAATTACATTCTGCCGATAATAAATAATTTTCATGCCCAAAATGTATGGTGGACCCGGAGAGAATCGAACTCTCGTCCAAACAATTGATCAATGTGCTTTCTACATGTTTATTCTGCTTTTAATTTTTGTCAGACTTTGGCAAGCGGACAGGCCATCAATCTGCTTAGCTTCTTTAGTTTCGTCACACCAACGAAGCGTAGTGCAGCTATCTCAGCATTTGCGGTGCTCCTGACGGGACGCGGCAGAGAAGAGCTTCCCGGGGAACAACGGTTGCTAATACTTAGTATTAGGCAGCCATGGCGTAGTTATACTCGCCTTTTGTTGTTTGAGAATTAGGATTAAGGTGCCATATCCACAACGCACCACATGCTTACACAAAGAGCACATCGCTGTCAAAACCAGTCGGGCCCATATGTTTTTATTCAAAGAACTGTCCGCAAAGATACAAATAGTGAACCAAAGCCCTTTTAATGACAGCTTGTCCGCTTTTTTCTAATTTCGCGGACGATATGAAAATAGGAATTATACGAGAAGAAAAGCAACCTGCAGATAAGCGCGTTGCCTTTACACCGGAGCAATGCAAACAATTAAAAGAATGTTATCAGGGACTGGAAATTGTTGTTCAGCCAAGCCCTTGGCGTTGCTATAAAGACGAAGAATATCAGGCGCAGGAAATTTCATTGCACGAAAACATAACTGATTGTGATGTATTGTTCGGAATAAAAGAAGTTCCTAAAGAAACACTGATGGAAGAAAAGCAGTATTTCTTTTTCTCACACACCATAAAAAAGCAAGCTCACAACAAAGCACTTCTTCAGGCAATTGTGAAGAAAAATATTACAATGACTGATTATGAGTGTCTAACATATACTAATGAGGCACGTGTGCTCGGCTTCGGTAGATATGCAGGAATTGTTGGTACTTACAATGCTTTTCTGGCTTATGGCAAACGCAATGATTTATTTTCGCTTCCACCTGCTAATAATTTGCAGCATTATAAACCAGATATCGAGAATGAGTTAAAGAATATAAAACTTCCTGTAATTAAAATTGTGCTTACCGGAGGAGGAAGAGTTGCAAATGGTGCAATGGAAATTCTTGATTTTATGAAAATCAGAAAAGTGAAACCAACAGATTTTCTAACAGAAAAATTTTCTGAACCTGTCTACACGCAATTGAACCCAGAGGATTATTATACGCTCAATGGAAAGCATGATTTTGATATTCATTACCTGCATCATCACCCTCAGCAGTTTAAATCTGATTTCTTAAAGTACACAAAAGTTGCTGATGTTTTTATTTCCTGTCATTTCTGGGATAACCGAGCCGACAAACTTTTTACCAAAGAAGATGCAAAAGTCTCTGACTTTAAAATTAAAGTAATTGCTGATATCACCTGTGATATCAATGGTTCGGTTCCAACTACAATTCGTTCTTCTAAAATTGAAGAACCTATTTACGGTTATAATCCGCAAACTGAAAGCGAAGATGAACCTTTCAAAGAAAATGTAATTACCATAATGGCTGTTGATAATCTTCCTTGCGAAATGCCGCGTGATTCCTCGAATGATTTCGGTAAAGATTTAATTGATAAAGTAATACCTCATTTGCTGGGAGAAGATACCAACAAAATGATTGAACGTGCTACCATCTGCAAAGCAGGGAAACTAATGCCTGCTTTTGAATATCTGGCAGATTATATTGCTTAGTTCTTCGTCATGCTGAACTTCTTTCAGCATCTCAAATGTAAGACCCTGAAACAAGTTCAGGGTGACGAAGGCAGATTATTTCTTCTGCCTTGGGTCAAGCGCGTCTGTCAATCCTTCGCCAACAAGGTTGTAAACCGTAACGGTTAAGAAAATAGCAAAGCCTGGGAAAATTGCCAGCCACCATGCAGTTGGCGATTGACGCGCTGCCGACAAAACTGAACCCCATGTCAGCGTTTCTGCAGGAACACCGATACCTAAAAATGACAATGTTGATTCGATAAGAATAGCTGCGGCAATACCAAACGCAATAGCAATCAATACAGGCGAAAGCGCATTGGGAATAGCATGACGGAACAACGTGCGCATTTCAGAAAAACCAAGTGCATGTGCACTTTCAATAAATTCAAGGTTGCGCACTTTCAATAACTCAGCGCGGATAAAACGTGCAATGCCGGTCCAGGTAGTCATTCCTATAATTGCCATTACTAAAATGATGGAAGGTTTTGCAATGGCCACAATAGCTATAATCAAAAACAATGTTGGAATAGAAACCATAATTTCTACCATTCTTGAAACAATAATGTCCACTGCAATATTTACTTTTTGTTTGAAGAACGGAATTGCTTTCAGAGCAACAGCAAGCAAATTTGCAAGCACAAATATTAATGTCATCAGAACAAAACTTATCAGCAACTCAACAAAGAATTTACCGAAAGAAATACCGATTGCATCACCAAGAATATAAGACCGTGAGCCAAATCCATAGAAAAAAGCAAGGAACAAAGCAATGATGTTAAGTATCAGCCTGCCTCTTGAAATTTTCAATCGGTCATCACCATAATAGCCCGCAAGTGCGCCAAGCAGAATGCCAATAAACGCAGCAATCCCTTGCGAAATCAAACCTACTTGCAATGAAATCCGTGTTCCATGAATCATCGCTGCAAGAATATCGTGTCCCAATTCATCTGTTCCTAACCAATGTTTCCACCGGGTTGATTTTACTTCCTGTTCCGCGAACGGACTTACAGATTGCGAATTATACGCATCCATGTTCTTAGGTAAATAAGGAACTAAGGGAAATACCACCCATTCATATTCCAGATCTTTCCAGGTTACGTTTTGAAATTCAGGTTGCCAGTTGCTAAATCCTAAATCTACTGAATAAGATTTCAATAAAGGAAAGTAAACAGCATTGTTGTATTTGCAGGCAATAGGTTTTTCGTTGGCAATAAAATCAGCAAACACTGCAATGAAAATCAACACATAAATAAAGCGCAGCGAATAAACTGCCAGTTTATTTTTTTTGAATTGACGTTTCACATTCGCCCAGAAACTCTGGTCAGCAGCCGAAACGGTTTTTATTTCTTTTTCAGTCGCGCTCATTTTTTATTCGAGTAAGAAATACGTGGGTCAACTGCAGCATACAACATGTCTGCAACCAATGTTCCAACCAAAGTCAGAATGGCGGTAAACATTACTGCAGTAAAAACAATAGGATAATCGCGTGCATTCAAAGCTCCCAGACTGGTCATTCCCATTCCGGGAATAGAGAAAATAAATTCAATTACAAATGAACCCGAAATTGCCGCAGGAAAAATATTAGCGAACAAAGTCAGGATTGGTAACAATGAATTTCTGAATGCATGTTTCCAAACCACTTTTTTATCTTCTAACCCTTTTGCACGCGCTGTGCGGATATAATCCTGTCCGATTACATTCAGCATTCCTCCACGCATCTGGCGTGAGATGTAGGCTAACGAACCATAAGACAAACAGAAAATCGGAAGAATTAAATGGTAAGCCGTTTCCATAAATCGTTCTGCAAATGGCGCATCTGGAGGCAATGTTCCCAGTCCGAAAGCAGGAAACCAGTCAAAGTAATCGCCACCGCAGAAGTAAATGATAAGGATGGTTGCAATCCAGAACGAAGGCAGTGAATACAATATAAATAGGGTAGTGGTGGTAGCTCTTTCCTGCATGGTTCCTTTTTTTACTGCCGACATAACACCAATTGGAATTGCCAGTATGTAAGCAAGAAAAATAGAAATGGTGCTTAACAGAATTGTCCACCGCAACGCATCTTTCAATACCGACCAAACGGGGCGCTTATCGCGGTATGAAATTCCGAAATCACCTTTTACAAAGTTGGTAATCCACCGGTGATATTGATTTTCAAAACCATAAACATGAATAGCAGGAATATATTTTGCATAAGCATTTTGGTTTTTCAGCATCGCTGTGTATGCCTCTTTAGTTTTCTTAAAACTGCTTATTGAAGCAGCTAAGCCAGGTGTTCCGGCACATATCTTTTCTATGTCCGAAAAATAGAGTGCTACTTTTGGGTCTTCGTATGTTTTATATAAATCAGTGATTCGTTCTTTAACTCCGTTCATTGCAATGGCATTACTGTTGTTGCGCTCAATGGCGAAAACTGAATTCTCAAAACTTCTAAGGCTTTCATAGTAAGCTGCTACATCACTCCAGTTCCCATAGTTAGACGAAAGCCTGTCCAGATTTTCGCGGTGCGCTTTTTTGGGAATACGGTGTAGAGTATCACTTGAAGTTGAATTAGTGAACGAAAAATAAAACAGCGGCAAATCAAACCCAAGTTTATGTCTTAGTTCGTTGTATGCTTTTTCGGTAGAAAGTTTTTGTGATGATTGTCCTTCGTTTCCTGAGTTTTTATTCAGCATCAGTTCTACCGGATCACCCGGTGCATTGGCACTGAGAATAAACATCAGCAGCGAAATGACGATGATTGTAGGAATAAAAATAAGCAGCCGCTTAAGCAGGTATTGAAGCATTGTCTCTTCTCTTTTATTAAGATTACTTAACTAAAGCAAAACCTGCCTCCCAATAACCGGGACGCATCATAGAAGGCTCGGCATTGGTAAAACGTTTGTGAATGGCAATACGTTCAGTTGGCGCATACATGAAAATATAAGGAGATTCTTCGTGCAGCATTACCTGGAATCTTTTGTTCATCGCAGCGCGTTTGCTTTCGTCTAATTCAACGCGGATAGAATCAATCAGTGCATCTGAAGCAGCACTTCCAAAACCGGTATAGTTGCTTCCGTCATTATAGGATTCGCTGTGGAAAATCTGTTTGTGATCGTTAGGAACCGGTGCCTGCACCCACGCTCCGAAGAATACATCAAACTTGTGGTTCTTAAGGTTTTCAAGATAAACCGACCAGTCCTGAGCAACTACATTAATATTGATTCCAACTTTACGTGCATCTTCCTGCATTAACAAAGCTGTTGATTTACGTTCATCATTTCCTGAATTGTAAGTAAACTCAAGGTTCATCTGTACCTTTTGCCCGTTTACAACTTTGTCAAGAACACCGTCACCATCTGTATCTTTCCAACCTGCATCAGTCAACATTTGTTTTGCTTTTTCAGGGTTGTAATCAAAAGCAACAATATCTGAATTGTATTCGCTCTTTTTTGAAGGATGGATTGGACCCACAACACGTTGCGCCTGTCCGTATTTTATTATTTTTATCTGCTTGTCAACATCAATAAGGTGAGCAAGTGCCTGTCTTACCGCTTTGTCTGCAAGCTGTGGTTTACGTGTATTTAATCCGATGTAGGTGTAAGCTAACATTACCGGTGTGTAAGCGTTGAAATTCTCTGTAAATTTTTCCGACTCAGGAAGTGTTGCAAAATCTTTTGATTTTATGCTGCGCATAACATCAAGGTTTCCTGCTTTCAGGGCTACAAGTGCTGTGGTCTGGTCATTAATAGTTTGGTAAGTAATCTTTGGCGCATTAGCAACAAAATAATCGCCTCCGTTTTTAATTTGAGAACCCCACCAGTTTTCTTTTTTTACTAAAACAATTCGTTGCCCGGTTGCCCATTCTTCCAGTTTATAAGCACCGCTTCCGCTGATGAATTCTTTTTCACGTCCACGTTTTTCAGAGTTGAAGTCATCTGCAAATTCAGCCAGTTTAGGGTCATTGGCATATTTGCTTTGTTCAAGTGTCAACCCTTTAATTGTAAAACTTTTCATCAAACCTTTAGGGTCATAAAAATATTCGGGAAGAATAGAATAGTCACCGCTTGATGCTTCGGCAAGAATATAAACAGTGTTACTCACCAAAGTAAATTTGCGGGGCTCTTCAGGATAGGTTACAAAGTCAGTAATGAATTCGTAGTACGGACGAATTCTTTCGTTTTTTACTTTCGGATTTTTAATAACTTTCAAAGTAAACTCAACATCCTGTGGAGTTATAGGTTGTCCGTTATCCCATTTTGCTTCAGGGCGAATGGTGTAGGTAATGCGCAATCCACCTTCAGGTGTTTTTTCAATATGCGGACGACTTTCAGCAAGCAATGGAGTAAGTTCAAGTGTTTTGAAATCAATCTCCATCAGGCTTTGAAAAATATTTTTCAGAATATATCCGGCTCCTGCATCGCTATAGTTAGTAGGGTTAAGCATGTCGGCATCCGAAAGTTCATGAACAATTACATCTGGGCTTCCGGTTATCTTTTTAGGCTCACCGCCACCGCATGAATAAAGAACCATTGTGGCCAAAGCCGAAACAAAAAGTAGAGCAGGATTTTGAATTTTCATCAGTAAATTTTTGATTTTTATTTTTTGAAGCCTGCAAATATAGTATTAGAAATGAATAGCAAATGGCTAAAATTCCCGACTGAAAATAATTTATAGTTGGTGAATGAAATAAATATCTATTTTTGCCGTCCCTTTAAAAAAGGTGAGATGCCTGAGAGGCCGAAAGGAACAGTTTGCTAAACTGTCGTACGGGGTAACTTGTACCGAGGGTTCGAATCCCTCTCTCACCGCAGATTAGGCTGAAAGAGTGGATTGAAGTTCTTTGATTGATTTGATAAATGGTAACTGGATTATATTATTCATTATTAATTGTCAATTATAAATTGTTTTTTTCGGGGTGTAGCGTAGTCCGGTCATCGCGCCTGGTTTGGGACCAGGAGGTCGCAAGTTCGAATCTTGCCACCCCGACTTTTTTGAGTTAAAAGTTTAAAGTTTAAGGTTGTCTAACTTTAAATTTTAAACTTTTAACATTTATATCCGGTCCCATAGCTCAGCTGGATAGAGCACAGGTTTTCTAAACCTGCGGCCATTGGTTCGAATCCAATTGGGATCACTTCTTTTCTCCAACACTCTTCTGTTTATACTTTACTTAGCCCGGTTAATCCGGGCTATTCTTTTTTTCATATTCTTGCTTTCCTAAAACAAGCGCTATGCAAAAAAAATCCACCTTCTATGCCGTAATCTCTATCTTTTTCTTCTGGGGGTTTCTCGCAGCCAGCAACGGTATCTTCATTCCTTTCTGCAAAGAACATTTTCAACTTTCACAGTTTCAGTCGCAGTTAATTGACTCTACTTTTTACGGGGGCTACTTCATCGGCTCGCTGCTGTTGTTCCTTTATACCTTTATCAGAAAAAGAGATTTTGTAAACGAGCAGGGCTATGCCAAATCGTTTTCTCTCGGCTTGATTATTTCGGCTATTGGTGCCCTGTGCATGATACCTTCCCTGCACATCGGCAGCTACGGATTAATACTCACGTCCTTCTTTATTATAGCATTGGGTTTTTGTCTGCAGCAAACAGCCGCCAACCCCTTTGTAATTCTGCTGGGCGATGAACGCACCGGTGCCCACCGCCTCAACCTTGCAGGCGGTATCAACTCATTCGGTACTACCATCGGTCCTTTGATTGTAGCCTTTTTCCTCTTCGGTGGATTTTTTGCCTCAGCATCCGAAGGCAACCAAATTCAACTGAAAAATGTGGACACGCTTTACATCATACTGATTGTGTTGTTTCTTTCACTCGCGCTCATTTTACGTTTCATGAAAATTGAAGAAGTAAAAAAATCAGCCGAAGAAAATTTCTCCTTCGCAGCCTTAAAATATCCCCAATTAGTCCTGGGCATGATTGCCATTTTTATTTACGTGGGGGTAGAGGTAACCATACAAAGCAACATGGGCGCCTTGCTCAATACACCTGCATACGGCAATATTCCGAGCGAACTCATTTTTCCATTCATCTCACTCTACTGGGGCAGCCTTATGATTGGCCGGTGGACAGCCTCTGCCGAGGCCATGACCGAAAACAAAACCACCAAAAAAATATTACTGGCCGTTCTTCCCTTCATCGCCTTTGCCGCAGTGTATGCCGTTAATTATTTCAAGGCAAGCAGCAGCGGATTGGATATCAACACCGTGTTCCTGCCTTACCTTGGCTTTGTCGCCCTCATGGTAGCCGTTACCTTTTTCACTATCGAAAGCTCTGCTAAAATGCTGTTGGCCTTTTCACTCGCTGCTGCCGTGTGCATGGTTGGCGGTATGCTTACCGAAGGCAATCTTTCACTCATGTTCTTCCTCAGCGGAGGTTTGTGGTGTTCCGTTATGTGGCCCTGCATTTTTGCACAAGCTATTAAAAATCTGGGTTCCTATACCTCACAAGCATCAGCCTTCCTTATTATGATGATTTTGGGTGGTGCCGTTATTCCCCCTTTTCAGGGTTGGCTGGCCGATGTTACCGACATCAAAACATCCTACATGATTACTCCCCTTTGCTTTGCCTATTTAGCCTATTACGGCTGGTGGGCTATGCAGAATAATAAAGGAGAAGAGGTGAGGGTGGGGCATTGAGGTTGCACTTATCATCCTGTGCCGATTTCTATAACAGTTGCTTCTGTACTCAAATGAATTAAATGGTTGATAAATAATATTTTATCAAATAGTCTTGCCGTCTTTTGAACCCAAATTAGTTTCTTTTGCTCTCAAATTGCCTTCAAATGAACTTAGATTGGCTTCAAATGAATATAGATTGACGTCTTTTGAACATAGATTGGCTTAAAATGAACATAGATTGGCTTCAAATGAATATAGATTGCCGTCTTTTGAACATCGATTGCCTCCGAATGAATGTCGATTCAGAATTTTTGAACCCCGATTACTGAACCCCGATTACCCATAACAAATTTTTATATCCCGAAAATTTCCTCATGTTTGCAGCACCTAATACTATAATAATGAAAAACTCCTTCTACCTCCTCCTCACCATCCTCCTAATCACCTCCTGCTCAAAAGAAGACCCTGCTAATGATTTATTGATGGGCACAGTAGAAGGCACCGTATATGCCAACCTCCCCGGCAAAACAATTTCAGGCGCAAGCGTCTTTGTAAACTTCGATGGCGTTAAATACCAGACCCAATCCAACACTGTAGGCTTCTTCAGCCTTGAAGTTCCCGTAGGTCATCACGAGCTTATTATCCAAACCGGTGACGGCAAACTCTTTCAAACCATCATTCAAATTGATATCACCCACAACCAAACCACCACCCTTACCAACCTCCAGAGTAAACTCACACAATCAGGAGCAATAGCCTTTATCCCCGGAAGCTACGATGCCATTCAAAACATCATCACCAACTCACTCGGCTATACCATCACACCCATTCCTAATAACCTGCTTTCATCGCTCACTGCCATGCAGGATTTTGATGCCATCTTCATCAACTGCGGTGCCCCCGACCTCACCGACCCCGCAGCCTTCGATAACCTTGCACAATACATTACCGATGGCGGAAGCATCTACGTTTCCGACTGGTCAGTAAGCTACCTCACCGGAATGCACACAGGCGATTGCAACCGCCCCCTCGGCTTCATTCCCGATACCAAACTCTGCAGCTCCAAATCCGGCTCAACCGTTACCCTTCCCGGAACCATCGTAGCCCCCGACTTCCAGGCCTTCATGGGAACCAATACCATGAGCATCTATTACGACCTCAATCAATGGGAAATCATCCAAAACTTCGACCCCACCTACTGGGAAGTAGTAGTATCCACCAACGGACTGCCCGCCCTCATGCTCCGCAAAAGCGATTTCAGCAACGGCACCTCACAAGGCAACAGCGGCAACATCTATTTCACCACCTTCCACAACGATCCCAACAACACCATCAACCAAGACATGCAGCACATGCTCGAGTTCGTAATTTTGAATCTGTAAACAAAAACCTTCGCGCACTTTGCGCCTTTGCGGTAAAAAAATCTTTGCGCCCTTTGCGGTAAAAATCTTGTACCTCTGAGCCTTTGCGGTAAAAACGCTGCTCTAAAACTTATCTTTGCCCCCCGTTAAAACCATGCAGGGCACCTACTCCTATAAAGACATCTGGAAAATCTCCTACCCCCTCATCATAGGAGGTATGGCCCAGGCCGTCATTAACGTAACCGACAGCGCCTTTCTCGGTCGTGTAAGCGAAGTAGCCATGGGTGCATCCGCCATCTCCGGTTTGTTTTTCATTCTGCTGCTTATGCTCGGTCTCGGCTTCGGAATTGGCGCACAAATCATCATCGCCCGCCTCGATGGCGAACAAAAACAAAGCGAAATAGGAGGCATCGCCCACCAATCACTATACTTCCTCGTTGCACTCTCATTAGTCCTCATAGCAATCTGTCTCTTCACGGGAAAAATATTTCTCTCCTGGTTTGTTCAGTCCCCCGAAGTGCTCGAAGCCTGCATTCAATTCCTCAATGTCCGCTCCTTCGGATTTTTCTTTGTATTTATTCTCATTGCATTCCGTTCCTTTTATTCCGGCACTGCCGACACCAAAATCATTTCCTACACTACTATAGTAATGGCAGTAGCAAACATCATCCTTAACTACTGCCTTGTTTTTGGCAACTATGGCTTCCCCGAAATGGGAATTGCA
>CAMBRL010000104.1 GCA_945870105.1 Chitinophaga pinensis | reverse complement strand
AACCTTGTTATAAACGCGATTTGCTTCAAAATAACGAACGCTATTTTTTCAAACACTTTACACAAAAGTATTTTTCAGCCTCCGGCTAATCGCTTTAAATTGATTTATATTTGAGGGCGAAACGGAGTTCTTAGACGAACTGACGTTATTGGTATTGTATTAAATCCCGGGCAAAAGCAAACATTAACCATTGCCGAATTGGGCGGATACAAACAATTTCTGAATGTGTTTAATCAAAGCGCAACGCAGGGCAGCTAGCGCGTTACGCTTGTAGATGAGTAGCAGTACTATGATGAAAAGATTGTCACTTCGAGCGTAGTCGAGAAGCAATAATAAACTTCTCGACTACGCTCGAAGTGACAAATACCTGCTTTTATCAACATCTTGATAGTTCCGATTCTTAGTGTTCTCAGTGTCCTTGTGGTAAAAATCCCCCACCCCATTTGTTAAAATTTCTTAAAAAGTATGGAATAGTAAAATATCGTGCATCCTAAGTGCGTTACTCTATTATTAATCTAAAAACTAAAACAAATGAACTCTTCTCACGAAAATCCAAAAAAAACAACTCGCTTGAGTAAAACAAAACAAATCATTCCGGCTGTTACAGCAATACTTGTTATTGTTGTAATTTTTGCATTCACCTACCAGACACCTTCATCGGTAATGAAGCGCAACGAAAAACAAATTACGCAACAGAAAAGTGAAATTAAGGGTTGTGTATTTAAAACCGTTTTTGAAGGCGAGTTGTTAGACAGCAACTTTGTGTACAAAACACCTAAAAAGGTAACCACCTCTGTTGAAACAGCTTTGCAGTTTATTGCAAAAGCACAGCATCAGGATGGCGGCTGGGGCGCTGGTTCTCATGCCAATCAGGGCGAGATGAACCCGCATGCCGTGCAGCCCGACCCTGCCACCACTTCTATGGTAGCTATGGCATTGCTGCGTAGTGGGAGCAATCTGGAGAAAGGTGAATATTCAACGCAGTTAAATAACGCATTGTTATTTCTACTTAAAGAGGTGGAGAAAGCTGACAAAAACAGTCTGACCATTACCTCCGTTACCGGCACACAAATACAAAGCAAGCTGGGTGCAAACATTGATGTGGTGCTTACTTCGCAGTTTCTGAGCAATATTCTTGACTACGATATAAAAGACGAAAAAATGAAAGAGCGTGTTAAAACCGCGTTGAATACCTGCGTTGCCAAAATACAGAAAGGACAAAACAGCAATGGCAGTTTAGAGGGTTCGGGATGGGCAGGTGTGTTACAATCATCGTTTGCTAACAATGCAGTGGAAGCAGCACAGGCACAGGGCGTAGCAGTTGACACTGTTCTTTTAGAGAAAGCACGCGACTTCCAGAAAGGAAACTTTGACGAGAAAACAGGAGCAGTAAATACCGACCTTGGTGCAGGTGTTGTGTTGTATTCTGTTTCCAGTTCAACACGTTCCAGCGCTAAAGACGCGCGCAAGGTGGATGAAGAATTCAAAAAAGCTAAGAAAGAAGGAAGGATTAAGGAAGACGCAAAAATATCAACGGAGAACCTGGAACAAATCGGTTACGGTAAAGCAGAAGCACAGAAATACGCCACGTCTTACAACGTTTACAACTCTGCAAAAAATGTTGCCCAGCAGGATAATGTTACCAGCGGTTTCGGAAACAACGGTGGTGAGGAGTTCATGAGTTTTCTGCAAACAGGTGAATCCATGATAATAGGTAAAGACATGGACTGGAAAAAATGGTACGATAAAGTATCGGGCACACTGCTTGGCATTCAGAACAATGATGGCAGTTGGAACGGACATCACTGCATTACCAGTCCGGTGTTCTGTACCGCTACATCGGTGTTGATACTTACTGTAAACAATGATATTGACAAGTTAGTTGCGATGGGTGGGAAGTAAGTCGTTGGGTAACGACTTACTCTGTTGGGGAGCCTCTGCGTGTAAAAGCGCAGGGGCTTTTTTGTGTTATGCAAAACACATTTATTTTACATTTGCCCATGAACAAAACAAACATCATGTGCAAACTTCTTTACCTCCTGCCCTTTTCTGTTATACTGTTTTCCTGCACCGGAAACAAACCAACTGAAGACAACAACAAAGCCCTGCAAGACAGTGTGCAAACCTATCTTAACGGTTATAACAACAAGTTGAAAGAACTTAGCATTATTGCCAATGAAGCTGAGTGGGCTTCCAATACTAAAATAGTGGAAGGCGACAGCACCAATGCCATTGCCACCAACAAAGCAAATGAAGAAATAGCAAAGTTTACCGGCAGCAAAGAGAACATTGATGCAGCAACTGCTTTCCTGAAAGCGAAAGACAAACTAACAGAATTGCAGGTAAAACAACTGAAAGCTATACTTTACAAAGCAGCAAACAACCCGCAAACACTGGAAGCTTTGGTAAAAGAACGTATAAAAGCAACTACTGCACAAACAGAAAAATTATTCGGTTTTGATTTTAAACTAAACGGAAAGTCTGTTACAACCAACGACCTTGACGGTATCCTTGCCGAAGAGAAAAACCTTGTTAAACGCCTGCAGGCTTGGGAAAGCAGCAAAGAAGTAGGTAAAGGTTTAAAGCCGGGATTGGTGAACCTGCGCAACCTGCGCAACAAAACAGTGCAAGGTCTTGGCTACAAAGATTTCTTTGAGTATCAGGTTTCGGATTATGGAATGACCACCGATGAAATGCTGGAGATGCTCAAGAAATTCAACAAAGAGTTATTTCCTCTTTACCGTGAATTGCACACCTGGACACGCTACGAGCTGGCAAATAAATATGGACAGAAGAAAGTTCCTGACCTTATTCCTGCTCACTGGCTGCCTAACCGTTGGGGACAGGATTGGAGTCCTTTAGTGGAAGTTGAAGGCGTGAACCTTGACAGTGTGTTAGGCACTAAAGATGCCGAATGGATTGTTAAACAGGGCGAGCGTTTTTATGTAAGCCTTGGCTTTCCTGAACTGCCTGCATCCTTTTATGACAAGAGTGATTTATACCCGCTTCCTGAAGATGCAACCTACAAAAAGAACAACCACGCTTCGGCATGGCACATGGATTACGACCAGGATGTTCGTTCACTGATGAGTGTATTGCCTAACAGCGAGTGGTACGAGACATCGCACCACGAACTGGGACACATTTATTATTACATGACCTACAGCAATCCTGATGTTCCGGTACTTATGCGCGAAGGAGCTAACCGTGCTTACCATGAAGCATTGGGAAGTCTGATGGGAATGGCTGCCATGCAAAAACCTTTTCTTGAAAATCTGGATTTGATTCCGAAAGACACGGCATCCAACGAAATGCAAACACTGTTGAAAGAAGCCTTGAACTATGTAGTGTTTATCCCGTGGAGCACCGGAACCATGAGCATGTTTGAGCATGATCTGTATTCAAAAAATCTGCCGGCTGATAAGTTTAACAAACGTTGGTGGGAGATTGTGGCAAAGTATCAGGGTATTGCTCCGCCTTCAAACCGCGGTGAAGAGTATTGCGATGCTGCTACCAAAACCCACATCAACGATGATGCAGCACAATATTATGATTATGCACTTTCGTTCATTCTTCTGTTTCAGTTGCACGACCACATTGCAAAAAACATTTTGCATCAGGATCCTCATGCCACCAATTATTACGGCAACCGTGATGTTGGAAAATTCATTGAAGGCATCATGTATCCCGGAGCAAGCAAAGACTGGAGAGTTGCCCTGAAAGAACAAACCGGCAGTGACCTAAGCGCAAAAGCAATGCTGGATTATTTCGAACCGTTAATGAGTTACCTGAAAAAAGAGAACGAAGGAAGAAAATATACCTTGACAGAAGTGGAATAAATATTTCTTTGTTATCATTTAGTTTTTTATCATTGCATCAAACAAATACCAAAATATCTAAAATGAACTCAAAACATATTATCTTCTTTTCTCTCTTGGCAGGAGCTGTTGCCTTCGGAAGTTGCAAGAAAAAAGTTGACGGCTGCACCGATTCTGCTGCTGATAACTACAACCTGAATGCAACGGATGACGATGGTTCATGCCAGTATTCAAAACACATTGGTGATAGTTATGAGGGCGGAATAGTTTTTTATGTTGATGGTGATCATGGTTTAATTGCTGCACCAAGCGACCAAAGCGATAACATACAATGGTATAACGGAACTTATTTCGCTACGCTTGTAACTGCTACACTTCCTTTTTCAGGTGATGATAACACTGCTCAGATTGTAGCCTTACAAGGTGATGGTAATTACGCTGCAAAACTGTGTTCTGATTTAGAGTTAAACGGTTATGATGATTGGTACCTGCCTGCAAAATCTGAACTGGGTGAATTATATGAGCAACGTGTGATAGTTGGCGGCTTTGCACAGGATTTTTACTGGACTTCTACTGAAAATAATATTGATACCCAAAACCGCAGAGATAGTCTTGCATGGTACATTAATTTCACCGACAGTTTAAGTGGATACGAAAATTGTAACTACAAAAACTTTGAGGCTCGTGTAAGAGCCATTCGTGCTTTTTAAGTTCGGTTCATGAAATTTACTTATTACGGTCATTCCTGTTTTGCCATAGACGTTCAGGGTAAAACGCTGTTGTTTGACCCGTTTATAACACCCAATCCCCTTGCCTCTTCCATTGACATAGGCAAGATAAAAGCGGATTATATTCTGGTTTCACACGGGCACGAAGATCATATTGCTGACCTTGTATTACTTGCAAAAAGCACCGGAGCCAAAGTTGTTTCCAACTATGAGATTTATGTCTGGCTAACCAAGCAAGGCATTGAAAATGCGCACCCGATGAATACAGGTGGAAAATGGAAATTCAGTTTTGGTACAGTGGAATGCACTATAGCACAACACAGCAGCTCTTTTCCTGATGGCAGCTATGCAGGCAATCCTATGGGCTTTCATATCACAACGGCAGAGGGTAATTTCTATTACTCAGGTGATACTGCTCTAACGCTTGATATGAAGCTGATTGGTGATTACAGGAAAACAGATTTTGCGATGCTTCCGTTGGGCGATAATTTTACCATGGGTGTTGATGATACTGTGATTGCAGCCGACTTTATCAAATGCAACAAAATAATAGGTGTGCATTACGATACGTTTGGTTTCATAAAAATTGACCACGAAGAAGCTAAACAAAAGTTCAAAAAGGCAGGAAAAGAATTGACATTACCTGTTATTGGAGAGACTACCAATATCTGATTACAATCAGATTATCTACATTTACACATTGTGAAAATCATCATCATTGGTCCGGCTTTTCCATTGCGTGGCGGCATTGCTCACCTCAATGATTCATTGTGCCGCGCCTTTATCAAAGATGGTGACACTGCCGAAATAGTTTCTTTCTCTCTTCAATATCCTTCGTTTCTTTTTCCCGGAAAAACACAGAAAGTAGAAGGTAATCCGCCAAATGATATTACTATTCACACCAAGATAAATTCTGTTAATCCACTAAATTGGTTTAGTGCTGCTTCGTTTATTAAAAAGCAAAAACCGGACTTGGTTATTATTCGCTACTGGTTACCATTTATGGCTCCTTGTCTTGGAACTATTGCACGGTTAATCAAATCAACAAGCACAAAAATCGTTGCCATTTGCGACAATGTTATTCCTCATGAGAAGCGACCGGGCGACAAGCAACTGACACAATACTTTGTAAACTCCTGTGATGCCTTTGTGGTGATGTCAAAATCGGTGGAAGATGATTTAAGAAAGTTTGATACCACAAAACCTTCTACCTTTATTCCCCACCCTGTTTATGATATTTTTGGTAAAGCCGTAAGCAAGGAAGAGGCGTTAAAAAAACTGAACTTAAACCCTGCCGATAAACACATTTTATTCTTTGGCTTTATCCGCAAATACAAAGGTTTAGATTTGCTTATTAAAGCGCTCGGAAACATTAAACATCAAACATTAAACATTAAACTTCTTATAGCCGGTGAGTTTTACGACAACAAAGACGAATATCTTCAACTGATTAAAGAAAACGGTTTAGAAAACAATGTTATTATCCGTTCTGACTTTATTCCTTCAGAAGAAGTGAAATACTATTTCTGCGCAGCCGATATAATCGTGCAGCCTTACCACACCGCTACACAAAGCGGTGTAACTCAAATTGCTTATCACTTTGCGCGCCCCATGCTGGTTACCAATGTTGGAGGCCTATCAGAAATTGTAACACACAACCGCGTAGGTTATGTTACCGAAACCAATGCAGAATCCATTGCTGCATCACTAACTGATTTCTACCAAAATAATCGTGAAAAAGAATTCTCCGAAAATGCAGGAATTGACAGCAGTAAGTTTAGCTGGGAGACTATGGTAAAGGGAATTAAGGAATTATAACCGTCATTGCGAAGGAGGAACGACTGAAGCAATCTTTATGAGTTTGCTTCGCTGCGCTCGCAATGACGAGCATTAAGGCTTTTTATCTTCTGCCTGTTTTAAAATCTTCTGCACTTTTCCGGCTTTAAACGTTGCTTTGTAAACAACAGTACCCTGCTCATCCCAATAAGTCCAAAGCCCTTGCATTCTGCCATTAACATACGTTCCCTGACTCCATTGAACACCATGCTCAAACCAACTCTCCTGCAATCCTTCAGAACTGCCGTTACGGTAATTAACCTTTTGAAAAAGTTGTCCGTCAACATAATAATGCAGCCACAATCCTTCTTTCATTCCTTTTAAAAAGCTGCCTGTCTCTTTCAGCTTTCCGCTCGGATACCATTGCTTCCAAACTCCATTTTTTAAACTGTCTGCATAAAATAATTCCGATTCCTGCTGCCCCCCTTCAAACCATGTTTTTGATGCTCCATCTGTAGCACCCATTTTGTAACTAGTTTCAAATTTAGGGTTTCCGTTCTCAAACCAGCCTTTCCAAACACCATCTAATTTACCTTCTTTAAAAGCACCTTCTTCACGCTTTTGTCCGTTCAAATAAAAGGCAGTCCATACACCACTTTCCTTATTACTTTCAAAATTTCCGAAATGCTCTTTGGTTTTACCATCTTCATAATAAACAGTCCACTCACCGGTTTTTAAACCATCACTAAAGATTCCTTTCTTCCAGAGTTTACCGCTTTCTTCATAGTAATAAAGCCAGTCACCGTGTTGTTTGTCGCTCACGAAATTTCCTTCGCTTCCTTTATAACCAGTCTTGTAATAAAAAATCCATTTTCCATCACGGATGTCATTTTTAAACATGCCTTCCATATCGGATTTTCCGTCTGAAAACCACCAAGTAAAATAACCTTCCTTTTTCCCATTTACATAATATGCATCGGCTTTTGCTTTTCCGTTTTCATAGAATTCATCAGAATTCCCGTGAAGCAAACCGTTTTTGTAATCGCTCTGTTTTTGTGTGCTGCCATTCTCATACCATTCCATCCATAAACCTTCTTTCTTTCCATTCTTTAAATGACCTTCAAATTCCTTTTTGCCATTCTTATACCAGCTTGTATTTAAACCATTGTTATTGATTTCGCTTAGTTTCTCGCCTGTGCGGTAATAGCATTTCCATACTCCTGATTTTTCATCACTTTTGTATTCACCTGTGCAGAATAATTTGCCGTCATCGTAGTATTCTTTCCATACGCCTTCTTTCTTCCCTTCTTTTAAAAAGCCTTCTGTTTTCAGTTTTCCGTTAGGGAAAGTTTCGGTGAATTTTTCCTGCGCAAAGACAATTGTTGATGAAATAATAAAAGCAAATAGTACTAATCTTTTCATGTTCTTTATTTTACCACAAAGTTCGCAAAGGATGCACAAAGCACACAAAGGAAGTTTAAGTGTTTATCAACACTTATTGTGGATACTGATTGATGATAACATTCAATGCGTTGGGAATAATGCTGAACTTTAATGGCGTTTCGCCAATTAATTCTCCATCAGTTTCTGCAAGTACCTGTGGTGAAGAATTTACTTCAATAGTTTTACCCGTATAAAGTGCAGCTTCTTTCATGTTTACAAATGTTCCGTTCTTCATTTTGGGTAAACTGATCATTGATTTAAACGGATGGATTTTTTTCATCACAGTGATATTCAGCAATCCGTCATCGGGCAATGCCGATGGTGCCTGCATCATGCCATCGCCATTATAACGGCAGTTGCATACCGATAGTGTGAAAATTTCTTCTTCAGGAAATTCTTTACCATCAATCTTAAAACTGATTTTTGTGTTCTTATACTGAAACAAATACCATGTAATCCAAAGCAGGTAAAACAGTTTTCCACCACTTCCGCTTTCTTTCATTTTACTTATTTTTTCAGTAACAAAGCCATCGTATCCAAGTCCTGCAATATTGATAAAAAAACGTTTTTTATCCTGTCCGTTTTCTGCAACACCAATATCGTGTTGAATTGTTTTTCCGAGCGCAATCACATCAATAGCTTGTTTGTAGTCTTTGGGGATACTAAATGTTTTGCACCAATCATTACCTGTGCCCACCGGAACAACAGCAATGGTTATTTCTTTTGTTGAAACAACGCGCTGATTAAAGATACCGTTCACCACTTCATTCAACGTACCGTCACCGCCCATTGAAATTATTTTACGATAGCCTTTTTCAATTGCCTGTTGAACAAGAACAGAGGTGTGCCCTGGGTATTCGCTGCAGAAAATATCTGTTTCAATACCTTTCAGCAAAAGCAAATCCTGAACTTTTTTACTATCACTTCTCCCCTTCCCGTTTCCGGAACTTGGATTAGCAATCAGCAGCCATTTTGAGATTATCATTCTGACAAATATAGAATTAAAGCCTCACCCAAACCCTTTCCAGAGGAGAAGAATTAATTGAATTTGTAGAATCAAT
This sequence comes from Chitinophaga pinensis, assembly GCA_945870105.1. Classification (GTDB taxonomy): domain Bacteria; phylum Bacteroidota; class Bacteroidia; order SXHM01; family SXHM01; genus SXHM01. The sequence continues at coordinate 4,180 of CAMBRL010000104.1, read as the reverse complement.
ATTTTACTATTTTTGCGCTCCCATTCGGTGGTGAAGTTAACCTCACATGCAAGGCAGGAACAGTGGAATTTGAGTGAGCGGTGATTGCTCACGTTTGTTCAAATTCTTGTTTCGGGGTGTAGCGCAGCCTGGTAGCGTACTTGCATGGGGTGCAAGGGGTCGTGGGTTCAAATCCCGCCACCCCGACTGGATAAAAGTCCTGCAGTAATGCGGGACTTTTTGTTTTATTAAAACAAAAAAGCCACACTTCTCAGCGTGGCTTTTTAAACTTTAATTATGTATGATTATTTTAAGTCTTCAAACTCTACATCTGTAAATGAACCACTTTTATCTGACGGGTTTTCAGAAGCAGTTGTTTCTTCTGTTTCAGGAGGCGCTGTATATGGTTGTTCATTTTGTATAAAATCAAACACCTCTTTCAAACCTTCATTAAATTTATCAAAATCTTCTTTGTACAGAAAGATTTTATGCTTCTGATAAGTGAACGTTCCGTCATCATTAAAGCGCTTTTTGCTTTCGGTAATGGTAAGAAAATAGTCGTTTCCTTTGGTTGCTTTCACATCAAAAAAATACGTTCTTTTGCCTGCTCTTACTGCCTTTGAGAAAATCTCTTCTTTCTTCTGGCTGTCAAATTCTTCCATGGTGGTATTTAATTTTAGGTTGAGCAAAATTAAAAAAATATCAACCAATACGTTTTTTTGTAATTATTTTTAAAGCAGGCAATTTAAGTGCTATAGAAAACTTGTAAAACTTGTTGAAAAATTAATGATTAATTTTTAATGCCAGCCTGAATGAAAATCTATATTTGTGAACCTTAAAAAAACTATAAAACACGGTAAAATGAAATTCATAGTATCAAGCTCGGTTCTGTTAAAAAATTTACAAAGCATAAGCGGTGTGCTTAACTCAAGCAACACGCTTCCCATTCTGGATAATTTTCTTTTTGAAATAAATAAAAACAGGTTGCAGATTTCAGGTTCTGACCTGGAAACAACTATGAGCACTTCACTTGAACTGGAGAAAGCAGACAAAGGCGGTTCGGTTGCTATTCCTGCAAAACTGTTGTTGGATATTTTAAAATCATTGCCCGATCATCCGATTACTTTCAACATCAATGCTGAAACTTTTGGAATTGAAATAAGCTCTGACTACGGAAAATATAAACTGAGCGGACAAAACGGAAATGAATTTCCTAAAAATCCGAAGATTGATGGCGCTTCTAAACTTTCAATTCCTGCGCATGTGATTAACCGTGCAATTGGCAAAACTATTTTTGCTACAGGTAATGATGAATTGCGTCCCGTAATGTCGGGTGTATTTTTTCAGTTATCAGAAGATGCATTAACCTTTGTCGCAACCGATGCACACAAATTGGTGCGCTACAAACGTACTGATGCAAAAGCGCCAAAAGCAGCTTCATTTATTCTGCCAAAGAAACCGTTGAACCTTTTGAAAAACACTTTGGCGCTTCTTGTGTCGGATGTGGAAATTGAATACAACGAAACCAACGCATCATTCACCTTTGATAACACCAACCTTATTTGCCGCTTGATTGAAGGTAAATATCCAAATTACGATGCTGTTATTCCAAAAAGCAATCCTAATAAATTAACAGTTGACCGCAGTTCATTATTGAACTCTATCAAACGTGTTTCAATTTTCTCAAACAAAACAACACATCAGGTAAGACTGAAAATTTCAGGAAGCGAATTAAACCTTTCTGCCGAAGATCTTGACTTTGCAAACGAAGCAACGGAAAGACTTACCTGCCAGTTTACAGGTGAGGACATGGAAATAGGTTTCAACAGCAAATTCCTGATTGAAATGCTTGCTAATCTGGAGAGTGAAAATGTGATGATTGAAATGTCGGCACCCAACCGCGCAGGTATTTTATTACCCGTTGAAAAGATTGAAGACGGTGAAGAAATTCTAATGCTGGTAATGCCGGTGATGCTGAATACCTAAGATTTAGCAGCTTCAGGAATTAGTTTTAGTTCTCTGAAAATCACCACCAGATTTTCAAGCAAAAAAGAAAAACCCATCCACGCAGGCAGGTAATCCAAACGGATGTAGCCTATAATGTGCAATCCCGTTTTATATTCCCAGGGGCAAGCACCTGTTAGTTTATCTAACAGAAATCCGCTTGCAAATTCCACTGCGAATATGCCGATTGAATAAACTACTAATCTTGCCAGCAATGGTAGTTTAACCATCTTATCCATCACAAACGGAATAAGAAAAGATGCAGGGCCATAAATAAAAAACATCCATACATAAGAGTTTCCTTCCAGCGACCAATCCCAGATTCCTCCATCCATAATTGAAGTGATGTTGTCATAAAATGACGTAAAAAATATCTCTGCAGTAATTCCTATACAGGCAAAAAGAGTGAATGCAATAATTCGGTTTTTCATTTATCGGGTGAAATATTTTCCGTGGGTTCGGTTGGTTTATAGATGATGTTAATCTTGATTTCCGGATTGGTATTATCTGAATTAGTATCTGTGGGTTGCGCCTCAATTACTTCATCAACGAGCTCTTCATTTTCCCATTCGTAAACAATTTTTGGCGGACCTTCTTTCCTGAAATAAATAGCAGCAACTAAACCGGCAATTGCTCCATACAAATGACCTTCCCACGAAACACCTTTATAAATTGGAAAGATGCCCCAGAAAATACTTCCGTAAAGAAATATTACAAGTAACGAGATTACCATAGAACGATATTCTCTGCGGATAACACCCATAAAGAAAAGAAAAGTAGCAAGTCCGTAAACAACACCGCTTGCGCCAATGTGCGTTATGCCCGGATGCCCTACAAACCATAACCACGAAGTTCCTGCAAACCAAATCCAGAGCAGAACAGTAACAGCAACTCTGTTGTAAAAATAGTAGAGCAATGAGCCGAGAATAAGCATGGGAACTGAATTTCCACTCAGGTGTTTGAAATCACCATGAAGAAAAGGCATTGTGAAAATTCCTTTTAAACCTTGGAATTCTCCTGTGGTAAGTCCGAATGAAGCAAAATCTGAATGTGTAAAAACTTCCAGAAGTTTTACAGCCCACATAATAACAACAAACAGAACAGGAATAAAAAAACTGTTAATTATCTTTTTCCTCTCGCTGATAGTTTCGTCTTGCACGGTGCAAAGAAACAAAAAAGGCGCGCCATGTGGCGCGCCTTTTTTTTAGAAAATAGATTTCTTAGTTTTTAATGTAACGGAATACATGTTCCACTTCATCATTGATACGAACGCGAACGAAATAAACACCGTTTGCAAATTCGTCAATGTTCACAGTACGTGAAAGTGTTGCAGTATTTTTGATTATTTCATCAGACATCAGTTGTTGCCCTAATACGTTTGTAACGTTCAGGAATAAATCAACATTCTGATTAAACTGCCCGCGAACAGTAAATATTCCGCTTCCAGGATTTGGAAACAACTCAAGGTTTTCAGTATAAATATCATCATTGATACCAACGCTGAACTCAACGATTGATGACATATCAGAGCATCCGTTAGCATCCGTAATAAATACACTGTAGTTTCCACTTTCTGTTGCAGTATAAACCTGATTTGTTGCACCTGAGATAGGATTTCCATTAAAATACCACTGGTAAGTTAAAGCAAGACTTGAAGTCAGGTTATTTCCGTTAGCAGTAACAGTTGCAAAAATTCCGGGATACACGTTTACTTCAATAGGAGTTGAACTTGAATTTCCGCTGCAGCCTTGATTACTTGTTACTGTAACTGTATATGTTCCTGAAACCTGAACACTGATGGTCTGCGTAGTCGCTTGATTGCTCCAGAGATATGTTAGATATCCTGCACCAGCATCTAAAGTTACGCTTGCACCATCACAAAAATCTGTTGGTCCGCTTGGTGTTACATCTGCTACAGGGTTTGTACCTACCGTAACTTGCTGTGTTGATACACCCTGACATCCGTTAAGGTTAGTGTAAGTGTAAGTAATGTCATAAGTTCCGGCAGAAAGGTTGGCAGGATTAAATGTGCTTCCTGTAATTCCTGATCCGCTAAACTGACCACCGGCCGGTGTTCCTGTCAACACAGAGTTTCCTCCGTTCTGACATACACTTGCAGGCAATCCTGTAAAACTTGACGTAGGTGCATTTCTGGCCAATCCAAATGCCGGTTGAGAAAAGTTATTCCAACCAAGAG
>CAMBRL010000103.1 GCA_945870105.1 Chitinophaga pinensis | reverse complement strand
ACACAAAATAACAGACGCAACTATTTTTCACTGCTTGTTATTGCTTTCTGTTCATCAAGTTCTGTTTACTCACAAGAACTTAATTACGATCATCCCGACAAGAAAAAATTTACTTCAACCGTGATTTTTCAAAATGGTGAACAGAAAATGATGAATGGTTACGGTGAGGTAAATTATGGCGAAGAATATTTTTCGCGTCCTTTAGCTGAAAGAGTTGACCAAGGGTTTACATATGTTGTATCATCACGCGGAGTTAATTATCCTGAAAAATCAAATGAGGAAAATACAGGCGTACGTTTTAATATTACGTTTAAAGATGTAATACTTGGCAACGGAACAGGTTTTGACGATCCCACTTATGGCTCGCAAAGGCGTGATGCGTTGAGTGCTGCTTTCCGTTATTTTTCTGACATTATTAATAACAGCGGTCAGGCTGATGTACAGATTGACCCTTCGTTTTTTCAAAACATAAGTCCTGGAAGTACACCTCCGCTTGCCACTTCGGTTGCGCCAAGTAATGCAAGTCGCGGGTTTAATGATTGTCTGGCTTTTCGTCACCTGAATTCAGGCACAGACCCCAGCAACTCACTACCCGATGGTATTCTGAGTTTTAATTTCGGAAGCAACATTAATTACAATTACAACTATAGCGGTGCGCCCACCAATTCGCAATACGATTTTTATACCGTAGCTATTCACGAAATTATGCACATGTTGGGCTTTACCAGCTATTGCAATGCTGACGGAAGTTCGCAGGCAACAAATAATGTGTTCACCGCTTTTGATGAGTTTTTGTTAAATCCTTCCTACAGTCCTTTATTGGTTACTTCAGGCAGCGGCAGCGGTTTAACGGTTGCAGTTCCGCAGGCATCGTATTTAACAAGTAATGATTTGTGGTTTGATAATCTGAACGGAGTAAGCACTCCGGTTTATGCTCCTTCCAGCTTTAGTGCGGCAAGTATTGACCACTTCGACAACCTGCGCAGCACCGATAAATTTGTAATGAATTACAGTTTATCAAAAGGTGAGTATTACCGTTACCTGCATCAGGACGAAGCCAACGCGCTTGTACGTTTGGGATATGACATCAATATCAGCATGGCTACAGCCGTTGAAAATTTGCCACAATCCAATTCCGATGCACGTATTTATCCTAACCCTGCCACTTCGGGTGAAGGAGTGAAAATTAATTTACAAGGTGTAAACAAACCCGAAATTCTGGTAGTGGTGTATGATATGCTGGGCAGAGTTTCGTACTCCAAAGTGGTAATGAACACCGGTAGCGGACCGCTTACTGCCATTGACCCGCACAATAACCTTGCTCCGGGTATGTATATCGTTATCGGTTCGTCAAAAGATGAACTGTTTAATCAGAAGTTGGTGATTGAGTAAATCAATTGAATAGTAAAAAGAAGCGCCCCGATTTATCGGGGCGCTTCTTTTTTTTACTGATAAGCCGGACAACTATCATCTCTTCCCTTCTTCCCCGATTTACCCTTCTTGCCCTTGTTGTGCTTTTTGCCTCCGCAGTTGGGGTTTTTAAGAATAGGAATTTTAAGGTGGAAATAAATATCCGCCCCGTTCATATCGGTTTTAGCAAGCAGGGGAATAAGGTTGTCGGTACCTATAATCAGGTTGTTGAGGCGCAGCATAATCCCTGCCTGCACTTTGCGGAAGTCGTGCAGCGAAATGGGTAGTGCTATTTCCCATCTTCTGCGCTCATAGCGCGGAGTTAAGGCAATGGTGCTTCTGCGGTGTACCCCAAACGGTGCTTGTATGCGAAAACCCTGTATAGCTGTTATGTTGGCATAAAAGTTCTTCCCGAAATTATAATCCAACTGCAGGCTTGCATACGATGGCAACCATGTGGTGAAACTGGTAGCGCGCACGTTTTGCGATGCTCCGTCATTAACGTTAGTATTCAGATTATCATCTACCGAACCAAGGTCTGTGAAATTGGCAGTATCGTAATTAAGCCATGCATTGGAAGTGTTATAATATTCCTGGTAAACAGCGTTTTTATTAAACTTAATGTTTCCCACATCCATCAGCGAAAGACCCACTTTGTAGCGGTAGTCTTTTACCTCGCAATCGTGGGGAACATAGTTGTCAACATCGTCCAGCATTTTTTTGTAGTTCACGCCAATGTCAACAGCCCAACCCTGTCCCGCGCCAAAGCCGGGTTGCACCATGCCGTATTTTCCGCTAATGGGGCGCACATACAGGTCGCTGTCGTTCTGCACATTGTAGTTTATTGCTTCCACATCCAGCGCAATTGAGTTTATTCCCGAAAGGTATTTGGTGGTGATACCTCCTGTCCACAGGTCTTTCTGTTTGCGGCTGATGATAGTTCCATAGGTAATTCCAATCTCGCCCCAGGTAAGGGAAGTAGCTTTGAAATCCTTATCCGAAAATTCAATGTCGTGTTGTGGAGCATAGTTCAGTCCCTCAAAAATAAATTTGGCAATAGGTGCGGGAATGCGGGTGGCATCAGTGAACGAGCGCACTGCGGTATGCAAACCAATGGCGTGTCTGCCAAGACTAAGCGTAAAGGCAGGACCCCATACATCCACATTTACATCACCACGGTAAACATTGCCTAATACATAGCGGTCGCGTCCCTCCGGAAAAGGTCTGGTAAAAACGCTGGCTTCCGGAAAATAAAAGTAGTTGTTATAAACGAATGCACCTGCACCCACCAGATGCACATCTAACCATATTTTAGAATCAATGATGTTGGCGGGGTTAATATGTACGCCCTGCGTGCCGGCATAGTTGCTGTTGGCAATGCCCATGCTCTCCTGAGCATTTAGAAGTTGGAGGTTGGAAGTTAGAAGTAGGAGAGTGATTAGCTTCTTCATGGCTTTTGGGTATTACAAGTTTCGTCATTGTTTTTTCATTGCCCTGATTTATTCTACTGATTGATTAAAATGAACGACCATCACTTTACTATGATAAACGGAAAGTAAAATGGTTTATTGTGTTAATCTGTGGTGAAGTATTTAAATTCGCATCCGTTTTGTCAAAGCATGAAAATATGAAACACCTTTTTTTATCATTTTTCATTTCCCTGTTTTCTTTAGTTGCAACAGCTAAAGACCTTGTTATTTCAGGAACAATAAAAAATACACCCAATATTAAACTGTTTCTTGCCCTGCAAAAAGGAAACGACCCGCAGTTGATTGATTCTACCATCACAGACGCAAAAGGCAGTTTTGCTTTTACCTTGAAAGAAGGCTACAAACAGGGCGTTTACAAACTGTTTACTGTAAAAGAAAAAGCTGCACCTTTAATTGTAGGTAAGGAAGAAAAAATAACCGTTGCCGCTACTGCGGAAGAATTAAATGAAGGTTTTGTAAAGGTTGTTTCCTCCAAAGAAAATGATGCGTATGCCGTACTCAGTAATTTTTTCAGACTTTATAACAGTGAGATTGACAGTTTGCAGTTTTTGATGGATCAGCTTTCCCGCTTCGACCCGCAATACGAAACCAAAAAGAAGCAATTGAAAAGCGGTTACACTAATTCTATTTTACGTTTTAATAATTCTGTACGGCTTGTTCCTTCTATGTTTTCAGGAACATTTGCTGCCGAAGTATTGTGTCCGTTATACCTTGTTGCTGATAAAAGTGAATTTGATTTAGGGAAGAATTTTGACACCGATGAAGCTTTTCAGCATGCGCATTTTTTTGAGTATGTGAACACTTCCGACTCGCGCATTATCAATACAGCAACCTACGAAATGAAACTCTTCACCTACCTTGATATGTATGTGGATCATACCGAAGCAGGATTTAAAAAAGGTGTGGACAACATTATGAAAGGTGCACAAAAAAATAGTGAAGTGCGTGATTTTACAGTAGCATATCTGCTGGAAGTCTTTACCAAAAAAGGTCCGCCTGCATTGGTTGAATATGTTCACGATAATTATTCAGCAGGTTGTGAGTTGCCCATAAAATCAGAAACAGAGAAGCTGCTTAATAAACTAAAACAGGTTGCAAACGGAACGCCTGCACCAGAACTACTGATTAATGACATTAATTACCAGCCTGTAAGTCTGAGAAACACACTGAAAGGGAAAATCGGAATCGTTTATTTCTGGGCATCCACTTGTCCGCATTGCATGGAACATACACCCGTTGTTTATGAACTTTATAAAAAGTATAAAAGCAAAGGATTGGAAGTATATTCGGTTTCGCTGGATAGCGATTATTCTGCTTGGCTGAAAGCCATTCAGGATATGAAAATCGAATGGATAAACGTAAGCGAATTGAAAGGTTGGAATTCTGAGTGTATCAATACTTATGCGTTGGAGCGCACACCCACCATTTTTCTTGTTGATAAAGCAGGAAATATTCTGGACAAGAATTTCCCACCTTCAGAACTGGAAGAAAACCTCAGGAAATATTTGCCTTGAAGCGTATAGGACTTCTTTCTGATACACACGGGTTTTTAGATGAAGCCGTTTACCGCTACTTTGAGGAATGCGATGAGGTATGGCATGCAGGCGACATAGGCACTCCTGAGGTGTCGGATAAGCTTGCGGCATTTAAGCCTTATAAAGCCGTTTACGGAAACATAGACGGAACAGAATTACGGAAAATGCACCCTGCCGTTTTAAATTTTCAATGCGAACAAACCGATGTGTTGATTATTCACATTGGAGGCTTTCCGGGAAAATACGCACCCGAGGCACGAAAAGAAATCATTGCCGCAAAGCCCAAGCTCTTTATCTGCGGACATTCGCATATTTTGAAAGTGATGTTTGATAAGAAATTCAATCTGCTGCACATGAACCCGGGCGCTGCCGGAAATCATGGTTTTCATAAAGTGAAAACACTGTTGCGCTTTACAATTGACGGCACACAGGTAAAAGATCTGGAAGCAATTGAAATCGGAAAGCGCGGCTAAGAAATCAGTGCCAATAAATAAGGCCCGAAAACAAACACACCAATTACGGCAGCCATCAGCGCTACAAATAAAACAGCACCTGCGGCAAGGTCTTTTATTTTTCCTGCCAGTTCGTTGTAATCAGGTGAAACCAAATCCACTAAAAACTCAATAGCCGTGTTCAGCATTTCTGTAATTAAAACCAGCGCAATTGCCACAATTACAAACAGCCACTCCGTTTTTGTGATGCTGAAAAAGAAACCCGCAGCAATAACGGAGAATGCTGCAAACAAATGAATCCAGGAGTTGTGTTGTGTGGTAAAAAAAAGTTTTAACCCCTTAAAAGCATACCTGAAACTGTTGGCTCGTGCCTGTGGCGAAAATGTCTTGCTCTCCTTGTTTTTCACGTGTCAAAAGTAAAAATTAAAAATTTGCAACTTGTAAAGAATAATTCTGTAATATTGCAGCCCCTAAGAAAAAACGAATCAAAATTAAGAGCACATGGAATTTATTAAAAGCATTGAAAAACAGATAAATACAAAAGCAGTAACGCCTAAATTTAAATCAGGAGATACCGTAACTGTTCACTATAAAATTAAAGAGGGAACTAAAGAACGTATCCAGTTATTTCAGGGTGTTGTTCTGCAGCGCAAAGGAAATGGTGCTACTGAAACCTTCACCGTTCGTAAAATTTCAGGTGGAGTAGGAGTAGAGCGTATCTTTCCTTTAAACTCAACAAATATTGCTAAAGTGGATGTGAACAAACAAGGTATTGTTCGCAGAGCACGTTTATACTACCTGCGTGGTAAAGTTGGTAAAGGAGCTCGTATCCTTGAGAAAAGACAATTTACCAAAGCAGCAGCTGTTGTAGTACCTTCAACTCCTGAAGTAGCATAATACTATACAATAAGATTAGATTAAAAATGTCCCGCAGAAATGCGGGACATTTCTATTTCTGGAGTACCCGTTTTATCAGGCGCAGCTTGTGGCTGTATTTCTTTGTGTCGTTATTGAAGATACCCTGATGGTCCAGTTTATCAACCCTTACTTTTCCTGATGCGTGAATTATTTTGTCTTGCGACAAAACAATACCTGTATGAATAATCTTACCTTCTTCGTTATCAAAAAAAGCCAAGTCGCCTGTTTGGGCTTCTTCTACAAAGCTGAGTGTGGTTCCTTGTTCGGCTTGCTGGTAAGCATCGCGTTTAAGTTGTATGCCTGCCATTTTAAATACCACTTGCGTAAATCCTGAGCAGTCGATACCAAACACCGACCGCCCTCCCCAGAGGTAAGGCGCATTAAGAAAAACAGTTGCGTATTCAGCCACAAGCGAGGGAATATTTTCGTTTTCACTCAACGGGTGCGTTATTTCTCCGTCAAAGGAAAACTCTTCTTCGCTTACAAAGAGTTTTCCGTGTTCGTAAGCAGGGAGCGTACTTCCTGCGGGAACAGGCGTTAACGTGTTGTCGCTTGTTTTGGTAACCAAATCAACCAGGTCGGCTGAGCAGGTAACAGGAAATGCACTTTGTTTTTTATACTGTTCTTCCGAAAGCTGAAGGTATTGTTTCTCGTCAATCCAGCATTCATAACCGTCAAGTCTAATACGTATCTGCAGCCATTTGCCTTCCTGTTTCAGGATTTCAAATGTTTCGCCAAAAAGCAATTGGGTAACCATCTCGCTTTTGTCAGAAGGTTCAAAGCGGCAGGGAACAACACCTAAGTGGCAGATACCGTACATTTTTTCTTTAGTTTAAAGTTTAATGTCTAAAGTTTAAAGTTGTTCAAATATTCTCAATCACCAATGCCGATGCTCCTCCGCCACCATTGCAAATTGCGGCTGCACCAAGCTTTCCATTATTTTGCTTTAAAATGTGTAGCAACGTTACAATGATGCGTGAACCCGATGAGCCCAGCGGATGTCCTAATGAAACCGCTCCGCCATTCACATTTACTTTTGCTGCATCTAAGTTCATCTCTTTATTGTTAGCCAAAGCTACAACAGAAAATGCTTCGTTCAGCTCAAAAAAATCAATATCGGTAGTTTTTAAACCTGCTTTTGCCAATGCTTTCGGCAATGCTTTTGAAGGCGCTGTGGTAAACCATTCAGGTGCGTGTGCTGCATCTGCGTAGCTAACAATTTTTGCCAATGGTTTTAAACCTAACTTTTCTGCTTTTGCTTTGCTCATCAGCACCAATGCCGATGCACCATCATTTAGTGTAGAAGCATTAGCAGCTGTAACCGTTCCGTCTTTCTGGAAAACAGGTTTCAGGGTTGGTATTTTTTCAAGGTTTACGTTTTTGTATTCTTCGTCTTCTTTTACCAGTACTACGTTTCCTTTGCGGTCTTTTATTTCAACTGGAGCAATTTCGTCATTGAATTTTCCTGCTGCCCATGCTGCTGCCGAGCGCTTGTAGGAGTTGACAGCATACTCGTCCTGCGCTTCGCGGGTAAAGCCACATTCTTTGGCGCACAGCTCGGCTGCAACTCCCATGTGGTATTGATTGTAAACATCGGTCAATCCGTCAAACACCAATCCATCTACTAATTTGCCATCGCCCAAACGGTAACCGTTGCGGGCGTTTGGTAGATAATACGGTACGCTGCTCATGTTTTCCATTCCGCCTGCTACCACTACTTCGTTATCACCCAAGGCAATGCTTTGTGCTGCCAGCATAATTGATTTCATGCCCGATGCACATACTTTGTTAACAGTAGTGCAGGGTACAGTGTTAGGTAAACCTGCAAACAATGCAGCCTGACGTGCAGGAGCCTGACCAAGCCCTGCCTGCAATACATTGCCCATAAAAACTTCCTGTACATCTTCGGGTTTAATCCCAGCTTTTTCAACTGCTGCTTTAATGGCTGCTGCGCCTAATTTTGTTGCTGAAACGGATGACAGACTTCCGTTAAAACTTCCGATGGGTGTGCGCACTGCCGATATAATATATACTTCCTGCATTTTGTTTATTGCTATTAAAATTTGGCGTCAAAAGTAAGTAATTTACATGTTGATAGTTAGGTAACATCCAAACCGATAAATTGTTGCATCTTTGCACCCTGTTTTAATACAAAAAAAGTGCTTCATCCCGAATTAAAAACTCAAATCAAATTTACAGGCATAGAAGGAAATCAGTTCTACGCCACACTTCGCAAACGCGTAGATGCCTATTTTACCGATAACGGAATTTCTAAAAACGCCAACGCTGCCATGATTACTAAATCGGTGGTATTGCTTGCCGGATACATTTTACCTTTTGTTTTTTTGCTTGCTTTTCTGCCATCGTTTGGTGTTAGCCTATTGCTTTGGTTTTTGATGGGAATGTCCATTGCCGGTATCGGAATGAGCGTGATGCACGATGCCAACCACGGTTCGTATTCTAAAAATCCTACGGTGAATTATGTGATGGGACACATGCTGAACCTCTTAGGTGGCTCGGTCTTTAACTGGAAACTGCAACACAACGTTTTGCACCATACCTATACTAACATTGTACACATGGACGATGATATTGCCGACCGTTTGGTCCTGAAATTCTCACCCCACACCAAGGTTAAATTCTTTCACAAAATACAGTGGCTTTATGCTGTTTTCTTTTACGGACTGATGACACTGTACTGGGTGTTTGCAAAAGATATTATTCAGTTTTTGCGGTATACTAAGAACGGTGTTACCACCACTACCAAAGAAGAAAACCGCATTGTGCTTTTGAAAATGATAGTGCTTAAAATTGTTTACCTTTTTATTGTGATGGTTGTTCCCACTTTGTTTTTCGGTATTCCGTTTTATCAAGTGGCGCTTGGGTTTACGCTGATGCACTTTGTTGCAGGTATTGTACTGACAGTTGTTTTTCAACTGGCACATACACTGGAAGGCACCACACATCCGCTGCCTGATAAAGAAGGAAATATTCACAACGACTGGGCGATACACCAGATGGAAACTACCATTGATTTTTCGCCCGGCAATAAATTAATCTCCTGGTATGTAGGCGGTTTGAATTATCAGGTAGAGCATCACCTGTTTCCTAAAATCTGTCATGTGCATTACCCCGCTATTTCGGGCATTGTAGAGCAAACGGCTAAGGAGTTTAATGTTCCTTACAATGTGAACTACACCTTTGGCGCTGCGCTTAAATCGCATTTTGAGGCGCTGTACCGCTTCGGCAGATTTCCTATTAACGAGGCTATCGTTTAAATCTCCGTCATGCTGAACTTGTTTCAGCATCTCTTTTAAGACCCTGAAACAAGTTCAGGGTGACGACCTCATTCTTAAAAAAATTTTGCGGTTTCAAATGTTTATCGTAATATTGCAATATTAAAATAAAGAAAAGCCAACAATGGGAGCCACAAAATCTGACCATTTTACACAAAAACAAAACGACATTGCTGCTATAGCCAAAGCGCTTGCACACCCTGCCCGCGTTGCTATTCTGGAGTATCTGCTTAAAGTGGATGCCTGCATTTGCGGTGACATTGTTAATGAACTTCCGCTGGCACAACCCACCGTATCACAACACCTGAAAGAATTGAAAAACGCGGGCATCATCAGCGGAAATATTGAAGGAAATGCCATTTGCTATTGCATTGACGAAAAAGTGTGGGAGAAAAACCGCAAAATTTTTGAAACACTTTTTGAACGTATTAATAAGAAGAAAACCTGTTGCTAATCTGTCACCCTGAGCTTGTCGAAGGGCCTAATTACTAATTCTAATCTCTAACATCTAAAAACATGAAACTATCAACCTTTAAAAACTACCTGAACACGGTAAACGAAATCAACTTTGTTGAACCCAACGGAACTGCGGTTCCCAAACATTTTCATATCACCGAGGCGGGACTGGTGACCAAGCATTTTATTGACTGCGGAGGCACCGTGCGTCAGGAAAAAACGGTGAGCTTCCAGCTTTGGGTTGCATCCGATGTAGCGCACCGCCTTGAGCCGCAAAAGCTGCTGAAGATTATTGCCATTTACGAAAAACAGTTTGGTGCCGAAGACCTTGAACTGGAAATGGAATACCAGAGCGATACCGTTGGCAAATACGGGCTGGATTTCAGTAACGGTAACTTTGTATTGACAAGCAAACAAACCGATTGCCTTGCAAAAGACAATTGCGGTATTCCTGTGGAAAAACAAAAACTGCAATTAGCCGAATTAGAAACTACACAAGGCTGCTGCACACCGGGCGGTGGATGCTGCTAACACCATGAAAAATATCCTCATCCTCTGCACCGGCAACAGCTGCCGCAGCCAGCTAGCAGAAGGCTACCTGCGCCTGTTTGCAGGTAACAAAGCGCAGGTGTTTAGTGCCGGTATTGAAACGCACGGTGTAAACCCCCGCGCCATTGCAGTAATGAAAGAAGACGGTGTGGATATCTCGCACCACACTTCTAACAACATTGATGAGTACCGCGACCTTAATTTTGACTTTGTAATTACCGTTTGCGACAATGCCAACGAGCGTTGCCCTTATTTTCCTTCAACGGCTAAAAAATTTCATCATAATTTTCCTGACCCGGCAAAGGCTACAGGCACTGAGGAAGAAGTGATGAATGAATTCCTCAGGGTGCGGGATTTGATTAAGGGGTATTGTAAGGAGTTTGCCCGCACAAACCTTTAAAATTTTCAAATTCTATATCTTAACTGCAGTTTAACTATGCTGGATAGGTAGCTATTAAGTTATAAATAGTAGTATATCGGTAGTAATTAGTAGTGCAAATGCATTAGTTGCTAACGTAAGTGCAGTAATTAGTAGCATTAAAGCATTTAAAGGCAGTTATAATGTAGTAATTAGTTGTATAGGTGCATTAATTAGTGCTCTAACTGAAGAAATAGGCAGTTTTTATGTCGCTATTAGTAGTGTAACTGTAGTAATTGGTAGTCTTTAACGTAGATATATGACCTTTTAAGTGACGCAGAAGTGAACTTACATTGCATCTTAAATGACGCAGAAGTGCATTTTGTTCAATCAACACCCCATTCTTTACTTCAGAATGGCTTAGGCAGCCGTTGTTTAATTTCTAATCTGTGCATCTGTGGCTATTATTTTTTATTCTTGTGTATGCAGCACCCTGTGCGCAAACACCGCCCCCACAGCGCCAATAATAGGCGCAGTAAGGTAAATCCACAGCGCATTTATATTACCCGAAACAATAGCCGGAGCAAGAGAGCGGGTAGGGTTGAGGCTCGTTCCGCTTACCGGTCCGCCAAAAAGAACCAGAAAACCAACCGTAGCACCAATTACAAGTCCTGCCGTAATCCCCTTTTCTTTTGAACCCGTGGATACACGTAAAATCACCAACAGCAGAATAAACGTCATTACCACTTCCATAATAAAACTCTGCATCACGCTGCCACCGGGCTGTGTAGCCCCAAGCGAAGTGTTTTCAGGAAAAAGAAAATGTAACAATAAACTCGCACCAAAAGCGCCAAGCAATTGCGCAATCAAAAAAGCAGGCACCTCCTTCCATTCAAAACGCTTGTCAACCGCCATAGCAATAGTAACCGCAGGATTAATATGGTTTCCCGAAATATCGCCAAAGGCATAAACCGTGGCAACTATAATCATGCCCCAGCAGGCGGCAATGCCCGTAAGCGTTACCGCTCCTCCCGTTTGCTGGTCAACAATTACCACACCCGTTCCTGCAAAAACAAGAATAAAGGTTCCTATAAATTCACTTAAGTATTTTTTCATGTCCATAATTTTTAGTTGTCACCCTGAGCGTAGTCGAAGGGCCAAACATATAAAAGATTTGCTTCATCTTATTTTTTTGCTTTGTAACAATATGTTTGCAACCTTCGCGCGCCTTTTAACTATAAGGCATTAGTATGATATCCGATATAAAAAGCAGCACCACCGAAGAATTAGAGCATATTGTTAACGGCTCCGGTAATCCGCTGAAAAGAGTGCATGCCCTGCTGGAACTAAGCCATCGTGTGGCATTAAAAGATTTGCTTCGCTCATGGCTGCTGGCGCGCGAAGCGGAGCGTGATGCCGAAGAATTAGGTGAAACAGCCCTGCTTGCACAGGCAAATGTTTATTCCGGAAATGCCCTGTGGAAACTGGCTGATTATATGTATGCCCAGAAACATTTTATTAAAGCTATCGGCTATTATGAAAGTATTAGTGACCGCGATGGCTTAGGCAATGCCTTCTGCGGACTGGGCATTGTTCACGGTTCGCTCAAAGATTATCAGCAGGCACTGGATTATTTTGAAAGAGCGTTGACAGAAAGTGAGGCAGCCGGCAATCAAAAGCGTACGGCAAACTGCATCGGAAACATAGGCTCAGTGCATCATTACCTTGAAAATTATGACAAAGCCGAAGCCTTCTTTCATAAAGCACTTGAGATACATGCAGAACTTAACGACCAAAACGGAATAGCCAATATGCTCAACGGATTAGCCGGTGTAAAGGTCTATCAGAGCAAATTTGACGAGGCCATTCAATACCTCGATCGCTTTATGATAATAGTTAACTCCGTTGAAAATCATCACGGTATTGCCACAGGAATTATGAATTACGGCATACTTCATTATAAAAAAACTGATTACCGCCAGGCAATCAGTTTTCTTGAAAAAGCCATGCACCATGCCGATAGTTTCAAGGTTCGCTCCGTAAAATTCGATATTCATAAAAATCTGGCCGATGTGTATACCGACATGGGCAAAGCAGAAAAAGCTCGGGAACACTTCAAGCATTACTTTGCAATTGAGAAAGAAATCAAGGCCAAAGAAATAAAACAAAAATCTGAACTGTTTGAAAGCATGAAAAATGCAAATCAGGGGAAATGACAAAATTACCCCTGATTCTATTTTTTGTTAAGCCTCATTTTATCGATTTTGGCATTTTTGTTAATAACTCTTACCTTTTTAATCACCCTTTAAAAACATTCTTTCCCTTACACAGGGAAGCTATTGAGAATGAGCGTGAAATATTTTTCAACATAGGGCTTGTTAGTTAAAATAATAAATCTACCTTTGCCGTCCCCAAAAAAGGAAGGGGATTCAATTTTATTGTAAAAACTTAAAAGTAAAAAAGCTCGGAAAATGCCTACAATTCAGCAATTGGTAAGAAAAGGACGTGTAAAAATCGTTGAGAAAAGCAAGTCGCCTTCTCTGGATTCATGTCCGCAGCGCAGGGGAGTGTGCACACGTGTATATACCACCACGCCTAAAAAACCTAACTCAGCTATGCGTAAAGTAGCAAGGGTAAGGCTTACTAATGGTAAAGAGATTAACGCCTACATCGGTGGCGAAG
>CAMBRL010000102.1 GCA_945870105.1 Chitinophaga pinensis | reverse complement strand
GGCAGCCATAGCAGCAGCAATGGTGGTATATTGTCCCGGACTGTTAAATGCATTGCTTACAGTTAATACTGCTGCATTAGAAATTGCGCTTACAAATAGGGCAGAAATAAGGGTAACTGATAATTTTAGTTTCATAATGTTATTAAGTTTTGAAATACAAAATTATAATAATTTATTGAAAGTTGTTATTAAAACATTTTAATCCCGACCAATAACACGTTATGCTTTATAATACAAAAGCTTTTTTATAAATCATCAAACCATTCTTTATTGCTATTTTTGCACCCCTTTTTTATAAGGCTTTGGATATACAGAACACAATAGAACGGCAGGATAATACATTTGGTAAAGACTTATACTCTTACCAGAAAACGGCTATTGACAAGATTTTTGAGAAACTTGAAAACCACCCCGAGCGCTATAATCTGTTGTATCAACTGCCAACAGGTGGCGGAAAAACGGTTATCTTTTCTGAGATAACCAGAAGGTATATCCAGCAAACAGGAAAGAAAGTTTTAATTCTTACGCATCGTGTTGAGTTGTGTGCACAAACATCGCAGATGCTGAATGAGTTTGGTGTCGTCAATAAGGTCATCAACAGTGAGGTGAAAGAACTTCCCGTCCCCAATCATTTCATGTGTTTTGTGGCAATGGTTGAAACACTCAATAATCGTTTGCGCGATAAAATTCTTGACCTTGATAACATCGGGCTAATGATTGTGGATGAGGCACACTACAACTCGTTTCGCAAACTGTTTAAGTTCTATGAAAAAGGAGTGATGCTCGGTGTTACCGCCACTCCGCTAAGCTCAAATATTAAATTACCCATGAACGAAGTGTATGACGAACTTATTGTGGGAGAATCTATTGGTTCACTCATTAACATGGGTTTTTTATCGCGGGCAACAACGTATAGTTATCATGTAGGTTTAACTTCTTTGAAAATAGGTATTAACGGTGACTATACCGTTAGTTCTTCCGAGCGGCTTTACAATACACACGTGATGCAGGATAAGCTGCTTGCGGCATACAAAGACCAGTGCTTGGGAAAAAAGACTTTGATTTTTAATAACGGAATTCATACTTCGCAATATGTATATGAATCGTTTAAACAGGCGGGTTTTGATATAAGGCATCTTGATAACACACATACAGGAAGCGAACGCAGAAAAATTCTGGACTGGTTTCGTGAAAAGCCGGATGCTATTTTAACCTCAGTAAGTATTCTCACTACAGGTTTTGATGAGCCAACGGTTGAGAGTATTATTTTGAATCGTGCCACACGCTCACTCACCTTGTATTTTCAGATGATAGGGCGCGGTTCGCGTGTTATTCCCGGCAAAAAAGAATTCACCGTTATTGATTTGGGAAATAACCTTAGCCGTTTTGGATTATGGGAAGATGAAGTGGATTGGGCTGCCGTATTTCGCAATCCGGAAGCTTACCTCTTAAACCTGCGCAGCGATGAGGAAATTGAACTGCAATATCGTTATGAAATGCCTGACGAACTCAGAGCCAGATTCAGCAAATCCGAGGTTATTGATTTTGATATAAAGGAAGCACACAAAGAAGCATTGCGCGAAAAGCAGCGTCCTAAAATTGTGATTGAACAATCCATTGAGCAGCATGTAAAAATATGTGTTGAAAACAGTTCAGACATTGAAGGCGCACTCGAACTTGCTCAATTGTTGAAAGAAGAAATTGATTTTCGTGTGCGTGTTTACACCCGCTGTCTGGGCAAAGCTTCACAGAGTTATGTCACCTGGCTGCAGGATGATTATTACCGCAAGTTGAAACAACAGATAGTTAGATTTGGTTCACCGATTGTTGAAGAACATGTATCTGAAATGATTGATGAAGTTGAATTTTCTGATGTTCCTCAAAGCAACGATGAAGAAGAGATTCAGGAAGAATTGAAAACGGATTTTAATACTGAATTGTAACTTCAGTATTTTCCTATCACATCATTATTAAAAACCTCCACTAATTTTACAGCTTCTGATAATTTATCGGAAGGCACAGGCACACGAACCTGTTCGTTGGTTTGTCCTTTTCGCGTGTTCCAGATTACAGTAAATTCAAGTAGTTGCGGAGTTTGGTCTTCCAATAATTCCAGTTTTGAGAGTGTTTTATGCTCATCATTAAGTGTGTGATAAGTTCCGTTAATCAGAATTGATTTTGCAGAAATAATAACATCTCCGGGCTTTGAGGGATTTGCATTACGAGCATTGTATGCAATAATAAAACGTATAAAAGTAATCAGTGCGCCAGTGCTAAAACATGTAATAAAAGCTGCAAGATGCCCCATCTCGCGGTATCCAGACATCAGCCAGGTTCCTATTCCTACAAGCAAAAGCCATACAAATAAAGCCTCACGTATGCTAACATTGAATTCCTTTTTTGTAAATGTTTTCCATTCTTTATCAGAATAAGTCCAGTGAGCAAGAAGCGTATTTTTATCGGGAAAAGGTTTTGCAGCTTGTTCGCGAACTGATTGTATGGCATCATCAATGTTTACAGGTTTTTTTACTGCTTCTGCCAGTTCCTTTTCATCGCGTGTAGTGTCCTCAATTTTTTTCTTCGATCCGAAAAACATGGTAACTCCTCCATAAACCATCATTCCGCCTGAAATAGCTAAAACCCACAATACACCGCGAATCCAGTTATCCATCTCATCACCGGATAAGGCACCGGATAAACCTATAATTGCGCAGCAAAATCCAAGCATTGCAATAAATAATGCAAGTGCCATTGAAATTGCCTGACCTGTGTTGTTTGCCATTTGTTGAATATCTTGCACCAAATTTATGATAAAAATATCCGAACTTAAACAAGTCGCATCAAAACGTTTGGAAGAGCACACAAAACTTCTTGCTGTTTTGAAAAAGAAAAACAGTAGTGAAGTGGACAAGGTTTTTCAACGTCTGCACAACGAGGCTTTTGAAAAGATTGATTGCTTGCAATGCGCCAACTGCTGCAAAACCACAAGTCCTATTTTTTATCAGCGCGATATTGAGCGATTGGCAAAACATTTTCGCATTCGTCCTTCAGAGTTTATTGAGCAATACCTGCACATTGACGAAGACAATGACTATGTATTGAATTTCACACCTTGTCCGTTTTTGGGTGATGATAATTATTGCGGTGTTTACGATAGCCGTCCAACTGCATGTCGCGAATACCCGCACACAGACAGAAAAAGAGTTCAGCAGATTTTCAAACTAACTTTGAAGAACGCCTCGGTTTGTCCTGCTGTGTTTGATATTCTGGAAAATATAAGAACAGCTAAGCCGTGAAACTCATCACCACCTCAGACGGTTCTCATTCAGTCTTTTCTGAAAAGTTTAATGCCGATTATCATTCTAAGCATGGAGCCATTCAGGAATCGCAGCATGTATTTATTAAAAGCGGATTGCATTATTTTCTTCAGAATAATCAAACAGATACTATAAGAATTTTTGAAATGGGGTTTGGAACAGGATTAAACGCCTTTCTCGCTTTTCTTGAAATGCAAAACAATAATGTGAATGTTGAATACACCGCTGTTGAGCAGTTTCCATTGGAAAGAGAAATTTATACTTCACTCAATTATGCTGAATTGCTTGCAGTAGAAAATTGCAAATCTGAATTTTTGAAAATGCACGAATGTGAATGGAACGGCTTTTGTACTATCTCCTCAAAATTTACGTTAAGAAAAATAAATGCCCAACTTCAGACTTTGAATCACGACCAAAAGTATCACCTTGTTTTCTTTGATGCATTTGCTCACAGTGCACAACCCGAATTGTGGGAGGCTGAAATTTTTACCAGTCTTTACAATACAATGGAACAAGGCGGAATTCTTGTTACCTATTCAGCAAAGGGACAAGTGAGGAGAAATTTACAGGCAGCAGGTTTTCAGGTAGAACGTATTCATGGCCCACCGGGAAAACGTGAAATGTTGAGAGCGATTAAACCTCTATCTTTGCACGCTTAAATTATGAATAGTATTAAAAATATATTCGCTCTGCTGTTACTGTTGACATTTGCTTTTCCCGCAAATGCACAACCCAACAAAACTGATGAAAAAGGACTGAAGCAAGGCTTGTGGAAAACTTATCATGAGAACGGAAAAGTGAAATACGAAGGCGAGTTTAAAGACAATATTCCCATTGGTTTATTTCGTCATTACTACGAAACCGGGCCATTGAAAATGACCGCCAATTATTTCAATAACGGAAAATCAGCTTCTACTTATATCTATTACCCAAATGGAAAAATAGAAGCTGCCGGGCTTTATGCCGAACAGAAAAAAGATAGCCTGTGGCGTTATTATAATGACCAGGAGCAGGTAATAGGAGAGGAGTTTTATAAAAAAGGAATACAGGACGGGACGTTTAAAACCTGGTATGCCAATGGAAAATTGGTTGAGGAAATAGGCTGGAAGAACGGAGTAAAAGAAGGCGCTTGGAAAAAATACTATGAAGATGGAAAGCCCCGAGAGGAAGCATTTCATCTGAACGGAAAACTGGAAGGTGATTTCAAAGTATTCACGGATGAAGGCAAACCTTTTATTGAAGGAAAATACAAGGAAGACAAAAAAGCCGGCATCTGGTATTACTACACATCAACCGGTGCGATTGAGAAAATCGAAAAATACCGTGACGGAAATTTGTTTTCGGAG
Source organism: Chitinophaga pinensis (assembly GCA_945870105.1). Taxonomy (GTDB): domain Bacteria; phylum Bacteroidota; class Bacteroidia; order SXHM01; family SXHM01; genus SXHM01. The sequence goes on along the minus strand of CAMBRL010000102.1, from coordinate 8,649 downwards.
CAGATGATGAACGGCAGGAAGGATGAGTTTTATAAAAACAATATTCCCAAGTCGAGTGTTAATTATGCAAGCGGAAAAAAGAGCGGACTTTTTAGTGAGTGGTATGAAGCCGGTGAGTGGAAAAAGAAACTGATAAAAGGAGAAGACGGAAAGCCTGATGAGTGGGAAGAATACTTAGAAGGACAGGTGCTGAAAAGAACAGGAAAGTATGTGAACGACCTGTTGGATGGTGAAGTGATTGATTACAATCCTGATGGCAGTATCGCGAAGAAACAGATGTATAAAGCGGGTGTGTTGGTAAATTAAAAAGCCTCACCCCCAACCCCTCTCCGAGGGAGAGGGGAGCAGCGCAAGAATATGATAAAGAGTAAAAATGATTAATAATGAGCAGGATTCAACCCCCTCTCCTTTGGAGAGGGATGGGGTGAGGCCGAAAGTTTTAGTAGCAATGAGTGGCGGGCTTGATAGCTCAGTTGTGGCGCTGATGCTGCATAATGAGGGCTACGAAGTAATTGGTATTACCATGAAAACATGGGATTACGCTACTTCGGGAGGAAGCAAACGCACTACAGGATGTTGTAGTCTGGATGATATTAATGATGCACGTCAGCTGGCGGTGAACTGTGGGTTTCCGCATTACATATTAGATATCCGTGCTGAGTTCGGTGATTTTATCATTGACAATTTTGTGGAAGAATACCTTGCAGGCAGAACACCCAATCCATGTGTGCTTTGCAACACACATATCAAATGGGATGCATTACTGAAACGTGCTGATAAACTCGGTTGTAAATACATTGCAACCGGACATTATGCGCAGGTAAGACAAGAGAATGGACGGTATGTTGTTTCAAAAGGTCTGGACGAAACTAAAGACCAGAGTTATGTGCTGTGGGGTTTGAGTCAGGAAAGTCTGGCGCGAACTATTTTTCCGTTGGGCAAATATCATAAATCAGAAATTCGCCAACTGGCATTGGATAGCGGTTATACTGAACTGGCAAAGAAAAGCGAGAGCTACGAAATATGTTTTGTGCCCGATAATGATTACCGCGGTTTTCTCAAACGCAAAGATCCGGGATTAGAAGAACGTGTGAAAGGCGGCAACTTTGTTAACCGCGAAGGAAAAGTGTTAGGTAAACACGAAGGCTATCCTTTTTATACCATCGGGCAGCGCAAAGGCCTGGAACTTGCGTTCGGGCATCCGATGTATGTTACGGAGATAAATCCCGAAACCAATACCGTTGTATTGGGTGAAAAAGAAGACCTTGAAAAACTTGAGATGCTTGTGAAAAAGGTGAATATGATAAAATATGCTTCGCTGCCTGAAGGCTTTGAGGCGTTGACTAAAATACGCTACAAAGACAAAGGCATGTTGAGCAGTCTTACTCACGAAGGTGATTTATTGAAAGTAGAATTTTACAACAATGTAAGCGCCATTGCACCCGGACAAAGTGCCGTGTTTTATGAAGGTAATGATTTGCTTGGCGGTGGCTTTATCAAATAATCATTAATTTGGTGCACAGAATTAAGGCATACATGAAGCAACTTTTCAACTACTTCTTCCTTTCTGTTTTGGCACTGAACATGGTTTCGTGTACTGAAGAAGTGCAAACCCCGCCTTACATGGGCTACGAGTATTTCCCAGATTCAGTAGGACACTATGTTACTTACCGTGTTGATTCAATCTGGACGGATGATGTTTTCAATCGCAAAGACACTTTTATTTTCAAGTTGAAAGAATATACAGAGTCTAAATTTCTTGACAATGAAAACCGTTGGTCGCAGCGATTGGAGCGTTTTAAAACCGATACTAATCTGGATTTTGTTTTCAGCGATATAAGCGATGTATGGTTTGCAACACGCACTGCTGCCCGTGCAGAAAAAGTAGAAGAAAATTCACGCTACGTGAAACTGATTTTTCCATTGACAGAAGATGAGCAATGGAACGGCAATGCTTTTAACACGCTTGAAGATTTTGATATTGATTACAGAATGTATAATGTTCATCAGCCTTTTACGGTTCCTGTAACCAATATTACATTTGATTCAACGGTTACGGTATTGCAGATTGATCGAGTGTTACCTGTTGCCACCAGCTATTATTCCATTGAGGTGTATGCCAAAAATATTGGACTTGTTTACAAGCACTTTTTTGAAATAGATAAACAACCCAATCCTATTGATCCTAATATAACAGATGATTACGGTGCCGAATACAAATACTATTACATGGAAGATGGCTATGAGTAAAGGCCTTTTTCTTGCTTCCTGCTTCTTGTTTCTTGCTTCTCATTCCTTCGCGCAAATTGCCCCTTCACGTTATTGGGTAAAGTTTACGGATAAGAGCGGAAGTCCCTACAGCATTGGTGCGCCCGAGCAATTTCTTTCCCAACGTGCTATTCAGCGCAGAGCAAATCAAAATATTGCAATTGTAGCAAATGATATTCCCGTAAACCAAACGTATGTGGATGCGGTTGTTGCCACCGGTGCGCAAGTGCTTAACCGCAGTAAGTGGCATAATTCGGTTACTATTCTTTCAAGCGACTCGGCACAGATTGATGCCATTAATGCCTTGCCTTTTGTGGTGAGTGTAAATGCAGTGGCGCTTGCTCAACAACCTGTTGTTGACCTGCGCAACAAGTTTGAGTTGGAAACCGAAAACGTTTATAAAAGTGAGATTGCCTCGCCTTCCATCAGTAATGCGGATTACGGAATGGGCCTGAACCAGATTGATATGCTGGGTGGAATTCCCTTGCACGAAGCGGGTTTCCGCGGGCAAGGTGTTTTGATTGCCGTAATTGATGCCGGTTTCTTCAATGCCGATATTCTTACTGTGTTCGACAGTCTGCGCAACGAGAACCGCATTATTGCCACCCGTGATTTTGTGGATGGCGATCTGAATGTTTACGGAGGAAGCACGCACGGAACGATGGTGCTTTCTACGATGGCGGGTAACAGTCCCGGTCAACTGATTGGTACTGCGCCCAAGGCTTCGTACCTATTATTACGCTCCGAAGAAGCCGCCACCGAATACCTGATTGAAGAAGTGAACTGGGCTTCGGCTGCCGAGTTTGCCGACAGCGCAGGAGCAGATATAATTAATTCTTCGCTGGGCTATACTGACTTTAACGATGCCACGCAAAATCATACCTATGCCGATATGGATGGCAATACCACGCCCGTTAGTATTGCAGCCGATATTGCTGCTTCAAAAGGTATAGCGGTGGTAAACAGTGCAGGTAACGAGGGCAGCTCGCCCTGGTTTCATATCAGTGCGCCTTCGGATGCCGACAGCGTGCTGGCTATTGGGGCGGTGGATGAATTCGGGCAGTATGTAGCCTTCAGCGGAAAAGGTTATTCGTTTGACGGACGCATAAAACCCAACGTGGTGGCGCAGGGTAAAGATGCTGCCATTGTTAATTCCAGCACCGGTGAAATTATGACGGGCAACGGAACTTCTTTCTCGGGGCCTATTATAGCAGGCATGACTGCCTGTTTGTGGCAGGCCAATCCAACGCTTAACAACATGGAGTTATTGCACGCCATTGAGCAAAGCGCCCACCAGTATAACAATCCTGATTCGCTGTTGGGTTATGGTATTCCCAATTTCGCTGTTGCCAACCTTATTCTTTCTGACCACATGCCCGAAAGTCTTTCTAAAGACGAGTTATTGAAAGTTTATCCCAGCCCTTTTGATGAGGATGTAACGGGTGTTTTTTACTCGGCATTGGACCAGCCCACCGAAATGCGCCTTACGGCAGTGGATGGCCGCAAGATTTATTACAAAGAAATCTTTTGCCGCAAAAACACTTCTACCATCATCCATTTTCCTTCACTTGAAAACTTAGCGCAGGGTGTTTACATCTTCAGCGTTACCACTCCGGATAAGGTGTATTATAAGCGGGTGTTGAAGAGGTAGGGTTTACCACTAAGGGCACAAGGGCACGGAGTTTTTTGTTTTGCCAGCTGTTTTAAATCTTTTTAAATTTGCCTTTGTAATTTAATTGACAACCATGAAACTACAGGAACAAAAACTTGAACTCGCTAAAATGGTGCTTAACACCGATAGCGAAGCGCTTTTAAAACAAGTAAAAGCCGTTTTTGATAAAGCAGAAAGTGATTTTTGGGATGAGTTGAGCGACTATCAGAAGAAAACAGTTGAAGAGGCAATTAAACAAGCAGATAAGGGTGAAATGGTTTCGCATAAAGTAGCCATGAAAAAATACCGCAAATGGCTTTAACCATTAAATGGACAAAACGCGCGCGCGAAACCTTTGCAGACATTATAGAATACCTTGAAGAGAACTGGACTGAGCGCGAAATAAAAAACTTTATTGCTGAAACAAACAAGGTAATAGGACACATTACCATTATGCCATTAATGTTCAGGCGCTCCTCTAAAAAGGAAGTGCATGAAGCCGTTATTGTTCCGCAGTGTATTTTAATTTACAGGATTAAGAAAAAGGAAATTCAACTGCTTGCTTTTTTTGATACCAAGCAAAATCCTAAGAAGAAGAGCAAGCATAAATAGCCGCTTTACTATTTCAAAACTTTTTTACATTTGTAGTGAGTTCCCTCACCCTTAATTAAAACCTGTTGCCATGAAAAATCTTATTTCTGCTTTTGGTTTTTTATTGATAAGCGCAGTTGGTGTTTGTCAGGTAGTGAATATACCGGATGCTAATTTTAAAGCAATTTTACTTAATGATATAAACATCAATACCAATGGCGATAGCGAAATACAAACTGAGGAAGCGGCTGCGGTGTCAGGTAATCTATATCTAAGTTCGGCAAACATTTCGGATTTAACAGGCATAGAAGCGTTCACGGGTCTTACTGATTTGAAATGTTCCAACAATCAGCTGACAAGCCTTGATCTTTCTGCCAATACAGCTCTTACTCAGTTGCGCTGTGAAAATAATCAACTGACAAACCTGAATGTTTCTGCAAATACAGCTCTTACTGAGTTGAAGTGTTACAATAATCTATTGACAAGCCTTGATGTTTCCGGTGCTACAGCTCTTATTTATTTGAATTGTTGGAACAATCAACTGACCAGCCTGGATGTTTCCACAAATGCGGCTCTTACTGATTTGAACTGTGCTGGCAATCAACTGACAAGTCTTGATGTTTCCGCCAATACAGCCCTTTATTATTTGGGCTGTTCGGACAATCAACTGACAAGCCTGAATGTTTCCACAAATCCGGCTCTTAATTGGTTGTACTGTAGTAACAATCAGCTGACAAGCCTGAATGTGCAAAATGGACACAATGTTAATATCCATGGAGATGGGTTTGGTGCAACCAACAACCCTGACTTAACCTGCATAGAGGTGGACGATGTAGCCTGGGCAACCGTCAATTGGAGCGAAAGTATTGATGCTATTGCCAGCTTCGGTACAAACTGCAATATAAGTGTCAGGGGTACTATATTCAGGGATGCCAATGCGAATTGCCTGCCCGATAGTGCCGAAACTCGCCTAGTTAGTCGCATGGTGCAGGCTTTGCCGGGACCAAGGTATGCTACTGCCGACAGTTTAGGGAATTATAAACTGTGGGTAGACACAGGCAGTTTTATAGTGTCGCTTGTACCCCGGCTTTATCAGGAACAGGATTGTCCTACCGACAACGGTACTTACTCGGTATCTTTCAGTGGAAATGATACGATGGTTAACGGCAGGGATTTCAGTTCTTATATCACAGATTTTTGTCCTGATGTACGAATTGGGTTGGGAACGGGCTTACAGCGCAGGTGTTTCAATGACAATGAATACATAGTAAATGTATGTAACGAAGGAACTGCTACTGCCTATGATGCCAGCATTGCAGTATCGTTACCTCCGCAAATCATTCCCTTGTCTGCTTCCATAAACTGGGCAATGGGACAACCTGGCGAATACATCTTTAATGTAGGCAACCTCGCAGCCAACGAATGTCGACAAATTACTATACTCGATTCGGTGGCGTGCAATGCCTTATTAGGTACTTCTGTGTGTGTGTCTGCTTCGGTTGTGCTTACCCCACAAGCAGCTGACTGCAATCAGGCAGATAACTTAACTTCTGATTGCAACATACTTATCGGTGCTTATGACCCTAACGATAAACAAGTAGCTTCGCAAAACTTCCAACAAAACGGCTATTTGATGTCTGAGGAAGTGTTGCCAGATGCTCCCCTCAGCTATCTTATCCGCTTTCAGAACACGGGCAACGATACTGCTTTCACTGTGGTAGTCCGCGATACACTTTCGCAATGGCTCAACCCTGTAACGGTAGTAACCGATGTAGCCAGCCACTCCTACCAGTTCAGCATATCAGGCAGGGGTGTGTTGGAATGGAAGTTCAACAACATCCTCCTGCCCGACAGCTTTGTGAACGAGCCTGCCAGTCACGGCTTTATCAAATACCGTGTACTGATGCACGACACTATTCCTATAGGTACACAAATCCGTAATAAGGCAGAAATCTATTTTGATTATAATGATCCGATTATTACTAATGAAACTGTTTCTACCCTATCCCTTTCTGCAGGAAACAGAGAGATAAGTCCGATGATAACCTTCACTATCCATCCCAACCCCGCCACCACCCATCTTACCATCACCACCGCATCAACAAAGCAAACCGATTACGTTGTTTATGACATAAGCGGAAGGGTATTGCGCACCGACAGCTTTATGCAAAACACTACCATTACTATCAGTGATTTTGCAGCTGGTGCTTACATTGTAGAATTGGTTTCGGAAGAGGGGAGTAGCAGGCAGAAGTTTATTAAACAATAATTCTTCTGCAATCATGCTACAGCCAAGGGTAATAATTTGTTTAGTGTTGTTTTCTGTAGTGCTCTATTCGTGCAGAACAGACGGCTGTACCGACCCCAATGCATTAAACTATAATACCGATGCCAATACCGATGACGGCAGTTGCATTCTATGCAACAGGGAAATATTTTACGGAACTTATAATATGCACTCAGCTTGTTTTCAAATTAGTTCTTCTGGTTGGGATACTTCTTATGCTGATTTTGCTATGGTAATTTATGCGGATAGTTTAAATAGTTGTAAAGTGAAAATTAACAATTACTTCAATCATAATATTACAGTTTCTCATTTTGTTTCTGAAAATAATATTTTAGTGCCAACATATTCATCTCAGACCTCCGGTTGGATTACAAATTATTATAACACCATAGTAGTTTCTGGAGATACTCTTTATATTCATACCTCAACTGTTTCTGATGGACACCAGACCAATTATTGCGATATGATCGGCATCAAACAATAATTCTTCTGCAATCATGCTACAGCCAAGGGTAATAATTTATTTAGTGTTATTTTCTGTTTTGCTTTACTCATGTAAAGAACAAATAGATGGCTGCACCGACTCCAATGCTTTAAACTACAACCCCGAAGCCACCCACGATGATGGCAGTTGCATACCCAAAATATATGGCTGCACGGTCAGCAGCGCTGATAATTATAACACCGCTGCTAATGTTGATGATGGCTCATGTATATGTAACAGGGAGATGTTTTACGGAACATATGACATAACTTCAAATTGCACTGATCTTCCTAATGGCAGCCCCGATACTACTGAGTATGTCATGGAGATTTATGCAGATAGTTCAAATTACTGTAAAGTTAAAATTTTCAATTATCGAAACTTTAGCTCTACTCAATCCTGTTTTGTTTCAGGAAACAATATTTTAGTGCCATCGAGTTCAAACTTTAACGAAACATTTGGATATGATATAATTGATAATACTACCATAACACTTTCAAATGATACACTTTATATTTATTACCTGGTTAAAGTTAATGGAGACGAGAAAAGATATTGCGATATGATCGGCATCAAACAATAAAAAGCACCAACCTGCGTTATTAGTATAAACTAATAACCCAACCCTGCTAAAATGAAACTACACCTCTTACTTTTTGTCGCCTTACTTTCCATAACTCTTTACTCATGCAGTAATCCGGGCTGTACCGATATTAATGCAGATAATTATAATGCATCAGCAGATACTGATGATGGTAGTTGTATATATCCAGGTTGCATGGATCCTACTTCTGATAATTATGACCCTTTGGCACAGTTCGAAGATGGTTCATGTATACCTGCGCGAGATAAGTTTTTAGGAAGCTATACTTGCTTTCAGCAATGCGGGTCAGATACACTTAGTCATTATATGACAATTGTATCTTCCACGGTTGGGCCTTTGAAAATAATAATTCAAAACCTTGGTGATTATCTATCAGTTGTTAGTGCTCTTTCTACAGTAAATGGTTCTACTGTTTCTATTGATAGTGCTGTATATAATAACCTGACTTTTTCAGGGCTTGGACAAATTGATGGTAATGTTTTAACGCTTACCTATTTTGCTACTGACAGTTTGGGTAATACAAATACCTGCACAGTTACTGCAACTAAGTTATAGATTGATTTTATAGACTAACTGAAATATTTTTTTGCAAATTAATTTCCCTTTTATACTTTAGCCTCACAATTACACGCAGCAAATACAATTAAGTAAACAACCCAAAAACAAAAATTCCCCACCGCTCGCTTAATGGATGAGCAAAAGGAACATCACCAAGTATGCAACACACCGCATTACATATCACCCCCATTAAGCATATAAAGCCC
>CAMBRL010000101.1 GCA_945870105.1 Chitinophaga pinensis | reverse complement strand
GCTGTTGGTGGTTATACTTCATACCTGTGGAACACAGGCGAAACCACACAATCGGTTACCGCTAATTCTACCGGTTCTTACTTTGTAAAAGTTTCTGACGGAACATGCAGCAACATTTCTCCATTAATTGATGTGGAGGTTAGTCCTGACGAAACACCAAGTATTGCAGCAGCAGGAGATCTTCTTTTCTGCGAAGGAGGTTCAGTAACCTTAGATGGTATTTCATCTTCAGCAACTTCTTACCTGTGGTCACCGGGTGGTGCAACAACACAGTCTTTTGATGCAACAGAGGCTGGTAATTACACCTTAACAATACAAGGTGTTTGCGGTGCATTCACTTCCTCAGCTATTACAGTTGCTGTGCTTCCTGCAGATGCGCCAACTGCAAACGATGTTACACTTAACTTTCCTGCATCAACAACATTGAATGCAACCGGTAACAACCCGCAATGGTATGATCTGCCGGTTGGCGGAACTTTGCTGGGCCAAGGAAGCTCTTACACAACTGATGTTCTTAATGCTCCTACTACTTTCTATGTTGAAGATATTACAACATACCCGGGTGGAACAGACTACACAGGTATTACTGCTCACTCAGGTAACACCTTCAGCGGAAACACCACCAATGGAAACCTGGTCTTTGATGTAACATCAAACTGCACATTGGTATCAGTAAAAGTTTACACCGATACACAAGGTAATCGCGAAATACAATTGAAAAACTCAGGCGGAACTGTTATCGCAAGTCTTGTTGCAAACATTCCTGTTGGCGAGTCGCGTGTAACATTAAACTTTGTGTTAACTCCGGGTTTCAGTTATGAGATTACAACCAATGCAACATTGAACAATACCAACTTCGGTTACAATGCTCCACGTCTGCAACGTAACAGTAGCGGTGTTTCTTATCCCTACACCATTACGGATGTAGTATCTATCACCGGTTCTAATCAGGGTGCACAGTACTATTACTACTTCTACGATTGGGAAGTTGAGTTGGCTTCTACAGAATGTGTAAGCGAGCGTGTTCCTGTTGTAGTTGATATTGCAACCGGAATAAACACAGTTGATGTTAATGGAATTGAACTTTATCCAAACCCTGCAAAAGACAGATTGTTTATAAGCCTTAACAATCAGGCTTACAGCAAAGTATTTGTAAACGTAATGGATCTGGAAGGAAGAACAGTTGCACAACAGGCATTCTACAATACTGCCTCATCACAAAAACTTGAAATCGGATTAAACAACCTTGCAGAAGGTGTTTACATGATTAAAGTAATTGCTGACGGAACTGAAAGTGTTTATAAAGTAGCGGTTAAATAGTCCTGACTTAAATAGATTGAATAAAAACGCTCCCCATGGGGAGCGTTTTTTTATTTAAAACATTACCCGATACATTGCCGTTGGAAAAACACCAAACTGATAACTGGTTGTTATTTCCTGCTTGCGTTGGTCATACTCTTTCCGGAAAATGTTTTGCCTGTTCAGGATATTCTGCAAATCAACAAACACTTCGTGTGTTACTTTCTTTCCGTTTGATTTAAAAGAGATTTTGAAATCCAGTCGGAAGTAATCTTTCAGCTTGTTGCTGTAAGCCTGGTCGTAATAATATATGCTGTTGCCTGTTGCAACAGATGAATCAAGGTTAATGGGTATGTAGCGTTTGCCTCCTGCAAACGTAACCTTTGCATCAAAGCCAACGGTTTTGTTCTGCTTTTTTTTGCTTACGTTAAACTCTTTTCCGCCTAAAAAATTGACGGTGTAGTTTCCATTGAAAGCAGTGTTGCGCAACACACCATCACTTCCTTTATATTTTGATTCATAAAGTGAAGTAGTGAATAAGGAGTACCATCCTTTAGCATAAAACTTCTCAGCCGTAAACTCCAATCCGTAATTGTATCCAGTTCCTTCGTTTACTAAACTGTCAGTATCAGGAGTGTCAAAGTTTGCGCCTGTGTTCACCAATGAATAATAGGATGAGTGTTGCTCAACAGGCAATTTATCCAAGTATTGAAAATACGTTTCAAACTTGAAACGTATATTTTTCAATGCAGTGTTATCATAAGCCAGCACCACTTGTTTGCTCTGCGATAAACTCATGTTTTTATTGGTTTGCACAGAAGTTCCGTCAGGATAATCTGTCTTCACAAAATAAGCTTGCAGCATTTGTATCTGGCTGTGGAAGCCTGCTCCAAAACTCAATGCATTTCCTTTTCCCACGTCCCACTTTAAACCCATGCGTGGTTCAACTGCATAACTGTTGTTCAGAAAAAACTGTTGATAATGAACACCTGTTGTAAGTGAAAGATTATCTGTAAAACGATGTTGCCACTGCATGTATGCCTGCAACAAAAACGAGTTGCCGTTGAAGTCGCGCAGCGTGATGAAATGTGTTCCGTTGATTAAGGTACTGTCAGTAAAATCAAAACCGTAGCGATCAAGAATAAATCCGGTCTTCACAGTATTCTTTGCGCTGAATTTTTTGTTGACACTATAATTAACGGTGAGCTTGTGTTGCGAAGAACGATTGTGGTAAGAGGGGATAGGCGTGCCGTCAACGGTACTGAGCGAATCATCTTTAATATTATTCCGCGTTCCTGACATAGCAATAATCAGTTTTGAAAAGACCTTTTCGCTAAAGAAGGACGTATGCGACAAACCAACTGTTCCCATGTCAGAACCAAAGTAATTGTCTGAGCCACCGGAAGCATAAGTGTCATTCTTCTTTCCTTTGCTTTCCAATAATTCAATATAGCTTGTTCCGCCAACACCAAACAAAGAAAAGATCCCGGCTTTCTTAGTTGGAAAATGAAATTTAAAAGAGATATCCTGATACAATGGAAGCGCGCCACCCGAACCAAAATCAACTCCGAATAATGCAACCAACGCTAGAACTGAATAGCGGTAATTGACAAGATAACTTGCTTTGTGCTTTTTAGAAAACGGTCCTTCTAATCCAACTTCAATGCCGTTAAAACCAACCTGTGCCATGTATTCACGCTTCTCGTTGTTTCCATGTCGCATGCGTAAATCAAACACGCCCGACATTGCATTGCCGTATTCAGCAGGGAATGCTCCGGTAAAAAAATCAGAGCGGTCGAGTACATTATTATTCAGAATATTAATTGGTCCGCCTGTGGAGCCCAGATTTCCGAAGTGACTGGGATTTGGAATGTCAACACCGTCCAAACGGTAGAGTAAACCAATGGGAGAATTTCCGCGAATGATAATATCATTTCGCGCATCATTTGCTTCTGTAACACCTGCAAAGTTGGCAGCCATACGCGCAGGATCGTTACGTGAGCCTGCATATTTGCGTGTGTCTTCCACTGTAAACGAGCGAGCACTAACCGTTGCCATTTCATTCAGCGTTTGTGATTTATCGCGCACACCGCTGATGACAACTTCTTTCCCCATCACAACACTTTCTTCCAGTTCAATATCAATAATGGTTTCTTTTCCGGTGTTCACAATCACAGGAATTGTTGTTTCCTTATAACCGAGGTAAGAAATCTTCAGTTGTTTTCTTCCTACAGGTACTCTTGTAATTTTAAAAACCCCTTCTTCATCCGTAGCCGAGCCAAGTAGTTTTACAGAATCTAGAACTACAACACTTGCGCCTGGTAAAGCCGCTTGCGATTGTTTATCTATCACTTTTCCGCGAATAGTTTGCAGGTAGTTTTGTGCAGCAACCTGACCAAAACAAAAAACAAAAACAGATAGAATAAAAATGCGCATCAGCCTGCAAATGTAATTTCTTGTAGAACTAGAAAGAAGCATTTTTAAATTCATCTGCAATCCTTATGTTTGCAAGAAACAATTTTGGTTTAGTGCGATATCCTTTTTTACACATCACTTCTTTTTTCGGCAGAATCTTATTCTTGCTTTTATTAATTGTCAATTGCCAATTGTCAATTATTAATTGCTTTTCGCAGGAAGGAAGTTCCTTCATTACCAATTTTAACCTGAGTGAAACAGTTTACAGTAACCAGAACTGGTCTATTGTGCAGGATAACGATGAGGTAATGCTCTTTGCAAATCGCAGAGGTGTGCTTACGTATGATGGCGCTTACTGGAAGGAGATAAGTCTGCCCGATATTATTTTCACCATGGCTGCCGACCCTCAGAAAAGCAGAATATATGCTGGGTGCAGAAACGGTTTCGGATATCTCTCAAAGGATGAAAAAGGAATTTACAACTATACAGAGCTTTCCTCTACGCTGCCAAATACATCAGAAATCTCAAAACTGGAATTGACTTCCGATGCGGTTTATTTTTATAACAATGAAAGTCTCAGCCGCTGTCTAGTTAGTAACCTCAGCAATACACGCCAATGGACAACTACCTCAGAAAATCCGTTTGCCGGAACTATAAAATTCAAAGACAAGATTTATGTATTGGTTTCAGGCAAAGGACTACATGTTATTGAAAAGGATACGCTGCTGGAAGTAAAAGGAGTTTTGTCTCTGCCCAATGAGATTTTATTTAGCGCTCAGTTTGACGAAACCCACGCACTTATTGGAACAAACACAGATGAACTTTTTCTTTTTGACGGAAAGTCATTTACCAAATTTTTATTTGAAGGACAGAAACATGTTACCGAGAATATTCTTGCAACAGGAGAAGAACTCAACGATAATGAAGTTGTAATTTCAACGGTTACAGGTGGCTGTATTATAATTAATAAGAAAACGGGCGCCACATCGCAGTCTATAAATTACCGCACCGGTTTGCCTGATGATGAATTGTATGCAATAGGTAAAGACCGTAATAACGGACTTTGGCTTTCGCATGAGTATGGCTTGAGTCGCATTGACAATAATCTACCTGTGCGCAATTACAGTTCGTATCCCGGATTGGAAGGTAATCTGAATGCAGTTGCTACAACTGGCTCCACTGTATATGTTGCAACCAGTCAGGGAGTTTATTTTCTTACAAAAACGTATGACACGCAGGAGGTGAAAAAACTATTTCAACTTCAGGACAGAGAAAAATTAGAGCGTACAAAAACCGAAGAAAAAAAACAAATGGGTCAGGCCGATTTGCAAAAGCTGTTTGATGCACCAATTCAAAGTTCGCAGTCAGACAAACCTGAAAAAGAAGTGAAGAAAGAGCAGCGCGAAGAAAAGAAGAAAAAGAACAAAGACAAATGGAATGCTTTGTTTGGCTCTAAAAAGAAAAAACAATTACAGAAAGGAAATGAAGAAGAAAATGTTGAACCGGAAGAGCAGGAGGAGGCAATTCAATCAGAACCCGAGAAGCAGACAGAACCTCTTGTACAAACTGAAAAACAGGAGCCTGTAAAAGCTTCTGAGAAGAAAACAGCAACCGTAAAACCCGAACAACCATCAGCAGCGCAAACATCATTCGGGACCTATATTTTTAAAAAAATAAGTGGACTGAATGAAAAATGCAAGCAGATGGCTGCATTCAAAGAGCAGATACTTGTTGCAACAAACATGGGTTTGTATGTTGTTAAAAATAATGTTGCGAAGGTTTTAGTTCCCAATCGTTATATCAATTGCATTTCTGCTTCTGCAAATAATAATCGATTTTACATAGGAACAAACAACGGATTTTTTTCAGTGAGATGGGATGGAAATGATTGGTTAGTTGAAAATGGTTTTGAAAATTTCAGCAGCCCTGTTTATTCAATTACCGAAGATCGCGGAAACAGCCTGTGGCTGGGCAGTGATGGTGTTGTTTACAATACTGTTCTTAGTGAGAATGCAGGAGTTGCAGCGACAAAAGTGTACTCGTTTGAAAAAGATTATGCCGAGAAAGTAATTACAGGAAGAGTAGATGGCAAAGTCAACTTTTTCCTTTCGTCAGGAATTTATGCCTATGATGCATCAAAGGATTCGCTTGTGAGTGCTGATAAAAATTCTGATGGTGTAATAAAAAACTTTAACAGGCGTTATGTGTCTTCTCAGGAAGATATTACCTGGGCATATAACAACACTGATAAAAAATGGAAGAGTTATAAAAACAACACTTCCCAAAATTTAATTTACTCGGCATATCTTGATTTGTTTGATGGTATTCAGAATATTTTCGTGGATGCACAGGGAAATTTTTGGGTGATTGATGGAGAAAATGCGCTCTACAAAATTTTACCATCCGAGAAATTTATGGAGATGCACAATTTCAATGTGTATATACGTGGTGTTTCAGATAATCAGGAAAATAATTTTTCGTTGGAACAATTAGTAGTGGATGCAGCCAACAATATGTTGTCGTTTAAAATTGCTGCTCCTTATTATTTGAAAACCGATGCAACAGAATACCAATACATTATTGATGGTTTAATGACTGACTGGAGTAAGTGGGATTCTAAATCAGAGATTGGTCCTTTTCCTTTACCACCCGGAAGTTATACGCTTAGAGTGCGCGCCCGTAATATTCTTGGAACAATAAGCGCAGAAAAAACATTATCGTTTTCAATTAATCCTCCTTTTTATAAAACCTGGTATTTCTATTTGTTATACGTGTTGGTTGCTGTTGGATTAGTATGGCTTTTTATCCGTTTCCGTGAAGCAAGTTTAAAACGTGAGCAAGCTATACTTGAAGAAAAAGTAAGATTGCGTACAGCACAACTTGCCGAACAAAAAGAAAAAACAGAAGAATTATTATTGAATATTTTACCTCATGAAACTGCAGAAGAATTGAAATTAAAAGGTTTTGCAACTACGCGTTTCTATAATATGGCTTCAGTAATGTTTACGGATTTCAAAGATTTCACAAAAATTTCGGAGACCATGAAACCAACTGAACTTATTGGTGAACTCGACAGTTGTTTCAGAAAGTTTGATGACATTATAGAAAAATACGGTTTGGAAAAAATCAAAACCATTGGTGATTCATACATGTGCGCAGGTGGCATTCCTAAAGCAGATGACTTTAATCCGATACGTATAACACTTGCTGCATTGGAGATTTGTGAGTTTATGCACGAAAGGAGAAAGGAGAAAAATGTACTTGCTCCGTTTGAAATCCGAATCGGTATTCACACCGGACCAATCACTGCAGGAGTAGTAGGGAAAAAGAAATTTGCTTACGATATCTGGAGCGATACAGTGAATACCGCCAGCCGCATGGAATCAAGCGGAAAAGTTGGCAAAGTGAATGTTTCAGGCACAACACATGAGTTTATTAAAACTTATTTTGATTGCGAACATCGCGGTAAAGTAGAGGCAAAAAACAAAGGAGAAATTGACATGTACTTTGTAACAGGAATAAAAGAAAGATATTCTGAAAATGGTAAAGGAAAAATTCCGAATGAATTATTTCTTGAACTTCTTGTTTCAGAAGAATCATTGCAAAAAGCCTGACCATTGAGGTATCTCACCGCTGATTATATTTTTCCGATTTCTCAACCACCAATTAAAAATGGAATTGTTGCAGTTGATGATGATGGAAGAATAATTGGAGTCCATAGTCCACAGACAATAGACCATAGTATTGAAGAATTTAAAGGAATCCTTTGTCCGGGTTTTGTGAACACTCATTGCCATCTCGAACTGTCGCATATGAAAGGTGTAATTCCTGAAAAGACAGGATTGGCAGGCTTTATCAAAATTTTTATCTCAGCACGAAAACTATTTTCACATCAACAAATTGAAAATGGAATCGCAGCAGGTGAAAAAGAAATGCTGGAAAACGGAATTGTTGCAGTAGGCGATATCTGCAATGTTACAGATACATTCATGCAGAAAGCAAAGAAGAATTTAAAGTATTACAATTTTATTGAAGGCTTTGATTTTTTTCCTGAGAATACAGAAACTGAATTAAAAAGAGTGAACAATGTTATTGAAGAGTTAAAGCAAATAGATGCACGCGCTGATTACTCACCTGTTCCTCATGCACCGTATTCAGTTTCTGAAAAGTATTTTCAGACTTTTTCTAAAATATTATCTGACAAAATTATTTCCATTCACAATCAAGAAAGTGCGGATGAGAACCTGATGTTCCGTGAAAAGCGCGGAAAGATTATTGAGTTTTTTATTTCGCTGGGAATGAACTTTTCAAATTGGAAAGCAAGTGGAAAAAATTCGTTGGAGAGTTATTTAGCTTTTTTACCAAAGGCAAATAATTTGCTTCTGGTTCACAATACATTCACCAATTCAGAGGACATAAAATTTGCAGAAGCATACAGTAAAAACATTTACTGGGCAACTTGTCCCAATGCAAATCTCTATATTGAAAATAAGCTACCTGATTACAATTTATTTATTGATGCAGATGTAAAAATGACTATCGGAACCGACAGTCTTGCTTCTAATTATTCACTTTCAATTCTGGATGAACTGAAAACTATTTCATCCTATTTCCCTCAACTTAAATTAGAAATGCTTTTGCAATGGGCAACATGGAATGGTGCTAAAGCATTAAACTTTCAGGATGAACTTGGTTCGTTTGAAGTTGGTAAAAATCCCGGAGTTCTTTTGATAGAGAATGTGGATTTACAGAAAATTCATTTAAAAGAGAATTCGCGCGTAATGAGGTTAGTGTAGAAACACGATGTTCGTGTTTCTAAGTATTACCAATCTTCCTTTGCAGGCAGCCCTTTATCTTCCATGCCGGTAATCATGGCATCAATGGTTTTCTTTATTTCCTTATCAACACTAGTCAGCCATTGTGCATGTTTTTCGG
The DNA here is from genome assembly GCA_945870105.1 of Chitinophaga pinensis. Classification (GTDB taxonomy): domain Bacteria; phylum Bacteroidota; class Bacteroidia; order SXHM01; family SXHM01; genus SXHM01. The sequence continues at coordinate 4,922 of CAMBRL010000101.1, read as the reverse complement.
CATCGGCAGGTGCAGAGTTTTTGCCTTGGGGCAGTTCATGATTCCATTGTTCAACTCCTTGATACGAAGTTGCCATCTCATTTATTTTGGTGATAGTATATTTGTAACGCCCGTCTTTAAATAACAAGAACAAACTGTATTGGATGGTAGCAACTTTTGTTTCAACTCCTTTTTTATCTGTCGCCATAAGAGGAATCCTGATAAACCCTTCTATCTCATTTTTCAGTGAATCATCGGTTCTTATTTTTTCTGTTGGATTTTTAAAATAAGAGAAGAACCATTTTTTTCCGCGTTTATATAATTCAGGAGCAGTAGTTCCCTGTATATTCATTACAGCAGTGTAGGTAATAAACTCGTTTTTATCATCCATTGGTAATTTTGGAAAAACTACAGGTTGTGATTTTTGTGCGAATAGTGTTGTTGCAGCAAAAATTGAAATGAAAAGAAAAAGAAGTTTTTTGTTCATGATTATAAATTAAATTTTGTGAGCAGCAAAAATAGAAATTAGATTGCTTCGCTGCATTTGCAACGCGATGAAATCAAAAATAAAGCCAGAGAAATTAGTTAGAGCCGTTTTCAGTTGTCTCTTCTGTACACTCATCAACAATTACAGGCTCAAGATCCTGACCTAAAACACCAAGACCGATGCTTTTGTAATAATTGTTAAACATGTTAACAGCAATATCATTGCGGGTGGTAGAGCTTTCAACCCCCAGAACAATGGAAATAACGCGGTGGTCACAACGTTTTGAAGTGGCAACAATACAGGTTTTTGCATTTTTGGTGTATCCTGTTTTCAATCCGTCAATTTCGTTTTTGTAGTATTTAACCAACTTGTTTCGGTTCTCATATTCCAGTTGATTGTATCCGTTGTGAATGGTTTCTTTTTCACGACTTGATATCTCAATGTATTCAGGATGTTTGAGCGCTTCGCGGGCAAGTATCAGCAAATCTTCGGCAGTGGAATAATTGTCTTTATTGCCTTTCTGTATTCCCGGCAAACCATTTGAATTCCAGAAGTGTGTGTTTTTCATACCCAGTTCCTGCGCTTTTTCGTTCATGCGTTGAACAAAATAATCTTCCGTTCCGCAGCCCCATTGTGCTAGCAGAAAAGCTGCATCATTGCCCGAGCGTATCATAGCAGCTTCAAAAAGATCTTCAACGGTAACAATAGTTCCTTCTTTCAAAAAAACCCGTGAGTCCATAACCAAACTTGCCTCTTTAGTAACTTTTACAGGAGTTTTCCAGTCAATAACACCCGCTTTTATGTCTTCAATGGTAAGCAATGCCACCATCATTTTTGTAAGAGAAGCAATAGGAACCTGTGTTTTCATCTGCTTTTGCCAAACAATGGTATTGGTATTCACATCATAAATAAGGCCGGCACGCATATATTTTTCGCTGTAACCCAATGTTGAATCAATTGCTATTGAAAACTCATTGCTTTTTTTGGTACGCAGAACTCCGGTTGTGTCGTTAGATAGAATACCGTTGCCATAGCCCATACCGGGCATTCTTCCTGGTAGCAGAAGAATAAGTAAAACAACAATTATGGGAGCTATGAAGTTGCGCATGGCTTTTAATAGACTAACGTTGTTTTTCTTTAAATATTGCATTTGAAGGATGCAAGTATAAAACAACGAAGCTTAAAACGCAATTAAACCTTAAAGGTTCTTTTTAACAGCAGAATGTTTAAAACACTTTTGATTTGGCTGAATTGACAAGGGTTTCAGCTATAAGAAAGTCGGAAGGGGTAGTGATTTTGATGTTTTCAGCGTTTCCTTCCACTAAATGTACTGTAAATCCTGACGACTCCACCACGCTGGCATCATCAGTAAAGAAAGCTTGGTACTCAGTCTGATAAGCTGAAATCAGCACATCCGAACGGAAACATTGAGGCGTTTGCACTAAAACGTGCTTGGTGCGGTCTAATGAGCGGCTTTCGTGCCCGTTATAGAAGCGTATGGAGTCATTCAACGGAACAAAGGGAACAGCAGCACCAAACTTCTCAGCAGCTTCATAGCTGCGTGAAATTGTTTCGGTTGAAACCAGCGGCCGGGCAGCATCATGCACGCCAACAATTCCTTTTTCGGTTATTATTTGAAGTCCGTTTTGAACGGAATGAAAGCGGGTTTCGCCACCTGTAACCAATTTGTGAGGAATACTAAAATTGTATTCGGTACACAGTTTTTCCCACTCAGAAAAAAAATCGGCAGGCAGGGCAATAATAATTTCAGTTGTGCTATCAAAATTGTAAAAAGCCTCTAAAGAATAAAACAGAACAGGCTTTCCGGCAAGCGGTAAAAACTGTTTGGGTGTAGATGAGTGCATCCGCGTTCCCGAACCACCTGCTACTATAATTGCGTATCGTTTCATGTTAGATTAGCTGTGATAGAACGATTATTTTTATGATGATTAAGATACACTATGATTTTAAAATCTGCGAAAATCCGCCCAATCCGCTTCATCTGCGTTCTATTACCCGTTTATACTCTTCCAGATTGCATCTTTCAGCTTCATAATTCCCTTTTCAGTATGCGATGATATAAAAAGTATCTCAATTCCTTTCACTGTTTTCTTCACTTCCTTTTTCAGTGCAGTTTCTAATTCATCGTCCAGCAAATCACATTTTGAAATAGCCAGCAAACGTTTTTTATGCAGCAATTCAGGATTATATTCTTTCAATTCATTCAGCAGAATTTTATACTCTTTTGCTATGTCGTTGGTATCGGCAGGAACCATAAATAATAAAATAGAATTCCGCTCAATGTGTCGCAGAAAGCGCATTCCAAGCCCTTTGCCTTCATGCGCGCCCTCAATAATGCCGGGAATATCGGCCATTACAAAACTTTTGTAATCGCGGTATTTTACAATGCCCAGATTTGGAACCAATGTGGTGAACGGATAATTGGCAATCTCTGGTTTGGCAGCCGAAACCACCGAAAGAAGGGTTGATTTTCCCGCATTAGGGAAACCAACTAAACCCACATCGGCAAGAATTTTCAGCTCAAGAATTTTCCAGACTTCTTGTCCTTCTTCACCTGGCTGTGCATATTTAGGAGCTTGGTTGGTGGAAGTTTTAAAGTGGTCGTTACCCAAGCCGCCACGGCCACCCGGAAGTAGTATGTGCTCTTCACCGTTTTGTGTTATCTCAAATTCTATTTGCCCGGTTTCGGCATCTTTTACAATGGTTCCCAGCGGAACTTCCAATATCTCGTCTTTACCTTCAGCACCTGTTTTGCGTGAGCTCCCGCCACCTTCTCCCGGACCGGCAATAACGTGTTTACGGAATTTCAGGTGAATTAATGTCCAGACCTGATTGCTACCTTTAAGAACAATGTGTCCGCCACGTCCGCCATCACCTCCATCGGGACCACCTTTTGAGTTTTGCTTGTCGCGGTGAAAATGTTTTGAACCCGGTCCGCCTGCACCCGAACGGCAGCAGATTTTCACATAATCAACAAAATTGGATTCTGACATTTTTTTAGTGTTATCTGCGTGGAAACTTCGTCATGCTGAACTTGTTTCAGCATCTGTTTTTTACTTAATGAGATTCCGAAACAAGTTCGGAATGACGCATCTATTTATCAATCAAACTGCACAGCGAAGCAAAAATATCATCAATGCTGCCTATGCCATTTACTCCGTGAAATTTTCCCTGAGCAGTGTAATAATCTTTTAAAGGTGCTGTTTTATTATTGTATTCATTAATCCGGTTGCGGATAATGCTTTCATTGCTGTCATCAGCGCGGCCCGAATCTTTTCCGCGAAGCAAAAGACGTTTCGTCAGTTCTTCGTTATCTACTTCCAAAGCCAGCATCATTTTAACTGATGTGTTTTTTCCTGCAAGTAGTTTATCCAATGCCTCAGCCTGAGCTGTGGTGCGTGGAAAACCATCAAAAATAAAGCCTTTGGCGCTTTTATTTTCTTCCAGTTTGTTGCCAATCATTCCTATTACCACTTCATCGGGAACAAGAACTCCGGCATCCATCAGTTTTTTGGCTTCCAGTCCAAGAGTAGTCTGGTTTTTAATTTCTCCGCGTAGAATATCACCCGTTGAAAGATGAACTAATTGGTATTTCGCAATCAGTTTTTCACTTTGGGTTCCTTTTCCTGCGCCCGGAGGACCAAATAAAACAAGGTTAAGCATAGTCTAAAAATTTAAAAAATATCGAATACTGAATAAGGAATATCGAATTTCGAATTTCGAAATGCAGACAATACTTCATTATTCATCATTCCTTGTTCGATATTCATTATTCGTTGAGTTTATAAATCTCGGGCAGGTTGCGTCCCAGTCCATTGTAGTCTAATCCATAGCCCACTACAAAGTCATTCGGAATTTCCATGCCTGTGTAATCAATCTTAAAATCTCTTTTAAAAGCCGATGGTTTAAAAAGCAGTGTTGCAATTTTTATCTCGGCAGGTTCTTGGCTTTCCAAGATCGGCAGCAGTTTGGCAATGGTGTTGCCGCTGTCAATAATATCTTCAACCAACACAATGGTGCGTCCTTTTATATCTTCTTTCAAACCAATTTGTGTTTTTACTTCGCCTGTAGATGCAGTGCCCTCGTAAGAGGATACTTTAATAAAACTTACCTCGCAGGGAGTTTCAATTTTGCGCAGCAAATCAGCTGCAAATAGGAAAACACCATTGAGCACACATACAAAAAGGGGATTTTTCCCCGCAAGGTCGGTATTGATTGCTGAAGCTATTTTGGCTACAGCATTATCAATTTCTGCCGCACTGATGTGTGACGCAAATTTTTTGTCGTGAAGCTGAACCGTTTTTGTAATTATTTCCTGCATTTTTGCTAAAGGGCAGCAAAGGTAAAAATACAGGCTGATTTACCAATTAAAATCCCATTTCACCGGGCTCATAATCTTTCTTGGCATACCCTTTTGGAACGGTAAAGTATTTTT
>CAMBRL010000100.1 GCA_945870105.1 Chitinophaga pinensis | reverse complement strand
TGTTTGTTTTGGTGTGCAATATTTTCTCTGTCCTGATTAGAGATGATGATTTTATTCTCAAACCAATCAAAAACTTCTGCCTCATACTTCAGCAAACGTTTATATTCCATCTTAAAAAGCCAGCGCAGATAAAACGGTTCTTTACTGATACGCTTTTCCATTCCTTTGGCAAAAGCATCTTGATAGTCCAATGTTTTAGAAATGTCCGTTCTATTTTTCACATATTCTGAAACCCTTGTCAACTGACAGAAGATATGTGCAGGATGTATTTCATCGATAATATCATCAATAATATCCTGTGCTATTTTATTATAAAAATAACCTGTTGAAAAAGGTTTTCCGTTAAATACTGAAGTGATAAGACCTAGCAGTCTTAGCGTAAATGAAATATCTAAAATATGCAGACGCTTACAATAGTGTGATAATACTTGTTCTGCTTCAGGATGAAGTTCTGTGTCATTCAAAGCAACCAATGTTATCTCATGCTTCTCGGACAATAACTTCAGATGATTGAACGCTCTCAGTTTATCACCTTTTTCAAGCGGATACGGAACACGGGAAACGAGGAACAGTATTTTCACGGATTATAGCTGCTTGTAAAAATGGGTTAATTTATCCGCAACTTTCTTGTAATCATAATTTGCAAGAACCAATTTTCTGGCGTTAGCAGAAACACGGTTATAAAAATCTCTGTCGCTAATACACTTTCCGATTTGATTAACAAACTCTTCAGGAGTATCAGCAATCAAAATGTTTTCTCCGTCTTTCACTTCAATTCCTTCTGCACCAATAGTAGTTGAAATAATGACTTTACTTAAGGCCATGCCTTCAATTATTTTCACACGCATTCCGCCACCCGAAAGCAAAGGAACAACCATGATAGCTTTTTGTCTCATAAAATCATGAGCATTTTCTACCTCGCCTTTAATGATAACATTTGGCAATTGCAATGTTGCAAGCCACTCAGGCATATTGCGTCCTGCGAGGTATAGTTTTAACTCAGGAAACGCAGAGTGAATATCAATCCAAACTTTTTCCAAAAACCATTTGATTGCTTCCTCATTCGGCATCCAGTCCATTGAACCCAAATGGAACAGGGAAGGAAACTCAACATCTTTTATTTGTGCAGGTTTATAGTGTGCGGAATCAATTCCAAGCGGAAAAATATCTGTCTTTACGGAAATACCTTTTTCAACAAAATAGTTTTCATCTTCAGTTGTAATTGTTGCAATTCCATCAAAACTCTTTAACACATTCATCTCATATTCCTTCAATCGTTTTGCAAGAAAACGCAGATACCATTTTTTCAACGGGTTTGAAGTTTGCGTTGCCATGCGCTCCCAAATCTGATGTTCAACATTGTGCGAACGTAAAACTGTTTTCGCCTGTAAAAATCGTTTTACAGTCTCAAAATAAGGTGCGACAAAAATACTCTCAAACTGGACCACATCATAGTTTTCAGCTTTTAGAATCTCTTCCAACTTTGCCTCAAAAGCCTTTGAATAAAAGCGCTCTACATTGTATGAACCTTTTGAAAAAAGGTTGACAAAACCTTTTCCAACGTTCAGACTTGTATCAATGTAAACAGTTTCTAATCCTGTTCTTTTAAAATATTCGGCAGGGATTTGCTTTTCAAGGAAGGGGTGTTTTTGTGTGCTTACTGCCAACACTTTTACTTTGTGTCCGTTTGCAAGTAAACCCGAAGTTATTGCATTCATAGCTACACAACCACCATCAACAGGAGGAAAAGGAGGTTTATTGCAAATCTGAAGAACCTTCATTTCTTAGCTTGAAATTTATCTGCAATGAACCTGAACGGTTTCATGTAGGCATCAGCATTAAATATTCCGGAGTCGGAGGTTGCCTTCCATGTAAGAAAAACTCCTAATGGCAATAAAACCATTGACGACATCCACATCCCATTCCATGCATTCCACAAACCTTCTTTCACAAATTTTTCGCCCGTAATTGAAACAATGTGATAAAAAATAAAGAGCAGAATTGAAATCACAACAGGAATGCCCAGTCCGCCTTTTCTGATAATTGCCCCTAAAGGCGCACCAATAAAAAACAGCACCAGACAGGCAAATGAAAGTGTGAATTTGCGATGCCATTCAATCTTATGACGATTGATAGCTTTTGTTCTTGAAAAATTATCGGCTAATGCTGCAGCGATATAAAGCTCGCGGCTGCGCACCTGTTCCAGTGCAGTATGCACAACTTTTATCTGATCGTCATGATTAAAATTAGCAAGAATATCTGCTGAAAAAACAACAGCATTACTATCAACTTTTACACTATCATTTTCAGTATACAGTTGTGGTGCGCTAAAATATTTAAAACCGGAAGAAACATTTGAAGCCATTTCCACTCTTCTTTTATCGAGCTTAAGTTGCAGTGTATCCTGACTTTTTTCAAGTTGAGAAATATTCAGCATCTGGTAATTGTCTTTAAAAATAGACTCATCACTGCGCGAAAGTTTAAAAGAGCTTAAATCAAAACGGATGGTGTCAATTTTAAATGAAGTACGGAGATGAGGATACGAGCCTCTTTGTCTGCGCGGAGTTTCTTCTTCTTTGTAACTATAACCATTATAAAGTATAAGTGACATAACCATGGTATCTTTCGAGATATCCATTCGTCCTTTTTCGGCAATAATTACTTTGGTATTGCCTTGTCTTTCGCTGTGGTCATAAATAATAATATCGTTCATCACTTCACCATCATCACTTTTACTTTTCACTTTCATCACATAACCATCAATGCCGTCATAAAAAACTCCTTCTTTAATATTTAATGCAGGACGTTGCTGGCGAATATCATAAAGCAATGTTCCCATTTTAAGGTTGGCAATAGGTATAATATTATTTGAAAAATAGAATGCTCCAATGCTAAGTAATACGGAAGTAATAATAAGCGGGTACATGATTTTCCAAAGTGAAATTCCTGCTGTTTTAAAAGCAACCAATTCATAGTGTTCACCCATATTTCCGAACGTCATAATGGAAGAAAGAAGAATAGCTAAAGGCAAAGCCAGCGGCACTAAACTGGCAGATGCAAAAAACAAAAGTTCCATAACAACATACCATTCCAAACCCTTACCTACAAGGTCATCAATGTATTTCCACAGCCACTGCATTACCAGAATAAACAGGGAAATAAAAAACGTGAGGACAAAAGGTCCGATATAAGATTTTAGAACTAACTGATGAAGTTTTTTCAAAGCAGGGCAAAGATAACCTGAAAGTTCTATTTACTCTAACTTCAAAACACCTTCTTCCTTACGTGCTTTTCTGCGCTGATAAGGGAAGAAATCCATAACCTGTCCAGTGGTGTGCAGTTGTTGCATGTTTTTCCAGAACTCAACATTGAATAAGTCTTTATGTACTTTTAAAAAGGCATCGCGCAAATCACCGGTTGGCAACATAAAAGCGCGAAACTCTTCAGGAAAAACATCACGCTCCCCAACGGTGAACCATGTTTCTGATGAGTATTCCTCTTCATGACTGCGTGGTTCCGGTTTGTTTCGAAAATTACATTCGGTAAGAAAACACAACTCATCGTAGTCGTAAAAAACTACACGACCATGGCGGGTAACACCAAAATTTTTCATCAGTAAATCACCGGGGAAAATATTGGCTGCTGCCAACTCCTTAACAGCATGGCCATAATCTATGGCAGCTTTCTTTGCTTTTTCCTTGTCCACTTCAGCAAGGTAAATATTCAAAGGAATCATTCTCCTTTCGGTAAAAAGCTGACGAATAATTACCAGATTGCCTTCCACATAAACTGCTTCAGAACAAAGTTCGAGCAACTCGTTGAGTACTTCGTCTTCGAAACGGGTTTTATCAAACTTTAAATATTCAAATTCCTGCGGATCGGCCATGCGCCCTACCCTATCGTGCATAAATACAAAGCGGTAGGTATCCACTACTTGTTTGCGTGTTACGGTCTTCGGTGGCTTAAAAACATCTTTAATCACCTTGAATACCATGTTGTAGGTGGGTAATGTAAAGACAGACATGACCATGCCTTTTATGCCGGGAGCAACAATAAATTTCTCGTCAGTTTTCTCCAAATGCTGGTATATTTCTTTGTATAAAACCGTTTTAGCGTGGCGGTTGTAGCCAATAGAACTGTATAATTCGGAGACTGCTTTTTGCGGCATCAGCGGGCGCAGAAAATGAATTAGTTCTGCCGGATTTTCTGCTTCGACAAAGAAGTAGGAACGAGTAAAACTAAACACGATACTGATTTCATCCTGGGTGAGTAATACGTTATCGACCTCTACTCCTCTTTCGCTGTGAACCATAGGAATTACAGCAGGAATGAGCTTGTTGCCTTTTATAATTCTTCCAACTAAATAGGCGCCCTTGTTACGATAAAAAACGGAACGCAACATATCCACACGGTCGAAGGAGAGTTTTACAAAAGCCTTGCGTACAGCCTTTGTAATGCGGTCAGTGATGTAAGCAACGTCTGCTTCAAAGTCGGCAAACTTAAAGTTGAAGTTATAGGATGCAATAATTCTGCGCACAACAATTTCAATGGTATCGCTACCCAGGAAAGAGGAATTATAAATTGGCTGGTCGGGATTAACAAAGATTACATCGCGGTCGAAATCTATGAACTCAATTTCCTCGTTAATACCTTCTGAAATAAATATCTTTCGCAGCACGGAATTGAAGAAGGTTTCGACAATTGGTCCGTCATAGCGGTTGGCAACCAGTTTTGAGAATTCTTTTTTGAGTTCGGCCCATGTTGCATGATCGTTGATTTTATCGCTTAACAGCTCATGAGTGCGGTCGACTGATGCGGTTACGTATTTTTTGTAGTGATCGAGGCGCTCCATGCTGTCGCTTTGGATGGCTTGCCAATCGCGGTGCTCAAAACGGAGTGAGGCATGGTGAGTCATGATTTTGAACTCGACATGAAAGCGATCGAAACTATCGCGGATGTTTGTTGCGGCCTGGAGAATTATATCCTGCATTGGGGCAAAGATATTGTTCTGAAGTGTGGTTTAAAAGAGTTTTCCCACAAAGGTGACCACCGCCTCCTTGACCTCATCCGCCCTTCGGGCACCTTCTCCTTGAAATAAGGAGAAGGGCTTGCAACCGCGAGCACACAAATAGCCTATTGATAGTGTGACCCTACAGGAAGGTTATTTCGTATGTGCCAAGGTTGGTGCTTTGGTTTTGAATATTAAGGTAGGGTTTGAAGTCTGCTGCTGTGATGATGTGTGTTTCTTCCTGACCAGGTAGGAGGATTGAACCTCCTGAACCGGGATAGCCATCACCGGGGTTGTTGGCGGGGAAGAATGCAATGCCTCCTACCATTGGTGTGGTGGTTGTATTTTTAATTTTTACGGTTGCGCCTACACGCCATGCAGGGTTAGAGGGGCCAAGGATGTTGAGTTGCTGACCGCTGGTGATTGTTCCTGTTATAACAGTGTGTTGAAGGACTTTGTTGCGGGTGAATTCTTTGCCTGCTGGGATGTGTAGATTGGATTCGGTGAGGGTTTCATATCCGAGGGCTGACCAATATAAATCGTAATCATCGGCAAGGAGGTGGGATATGCCGTATTTTCCGAGGGAATCCGCAAGGGATTCCCCTACCTTTTGGGTTTCGCCTGTTTTGGTGATGTAGAAGGTAGCTCCTACAAGGTAGGTGCCTTCGGGGTTACGGAGTGTTCCACGGACTTTGGCGGTGGTGGAGCCAATGTTTATTATTTCGCGGGCGAAGTAGTAGGCTTGTACGAAATCGGGGAAGGTGGCTTTTTTTGTATTGACCATTTTGTCCATTTGTTTTTTAAAGATGTTGTCGATGATTTCGCGAGCAAGGAGTGTGATGTTTGCGTTTGCCTGTTTTTTAGTGATGGTGAATTCGCGCGGGCTTTGCATGGAGGTGCGATAGAGGTCTATGGCTGTCTGAAGGTCGGTAACATCGGTTGCATCGTAACCAAAGGGGCCTGCAACAGCTATGTTTGTATTTGCCTCGTCATGGATGGTTTGGCAAATATCATCTACTTCGTCTTTTTTGAATTTATTGAGTTTAGGCAAGGTGAATGTTACTTTGCCCCTGAGGACGTTGTTATTTACGGAAGCTGCATAAGCGCTAACGGCATCACCTACTTTAAGGGCAATGTTGGACATGGTTATGCGGATAAGGTTGGTATCGAGGGTTACGTCTCTTACGCTGCGGTTTGCAATTTGGGTGAGCTGGTCGATAAGGGTGAGCTTGTTGATTGCTGTTGTGCGGACACCTGCGAATGCGGGAATGCTCATTACGGGTGTAGGGTCGAGAGCGATGTGGTTTAAGGTTGTGCGTACCATGTTTACGCGGTTGGAGATTAGGTTTTTCATGTTTGTTGTTTTAGATATTAATGTGTTTGTGTGTTCAAGTTTTAATGTGTTCGGGTTAATTTTTTCAGCTGTTCAATTTTTCGCAGGGACTTTTGGGACATTGGGGACATTTGTGCTGTCTACCGCGATGCTTTCCTTGTCTTCCGCGACTGTGTTCTTGTCTTTGGCGAGACCTGCCGAGATAGCTTATCTTACCTGCCGTGTCTTCCGCGAGACCTGCCGAGATAGCTTACCTTACCTGCCGTGTCTTTCGCGAGACCTGCCGAGATAGCTTACACTACCTGCCGTGTCTTCCGCGAGACCTGCCTTGTTGTTTGCGATAGCTGCCAAGTCTTCCGCGAGACCTGCTGTGTTGTTCGCGATAACTGCCAAGTCTTTGGCGAGACCTGCCGGGTTGTTCGCGAGACCTGCCAACCCTTCCGCGAGACCTGCCGACACGTTGGCGAGACCTGCCAAGTGTTCCGCGAGACCTGCCGTTTTTATAGCGGGATGGTTTTTAGCTTGTTATGATGTGAAAGAACGGTGTGCGATTGTATTCGGGACAAAGGTGGGGCAAGAAATGGGGTTGGCGGAGGTTTGTTTAGCGTTGTTGCATGGATTTAGCATTTTGGGAGCCTCACCCCTAACCCCTCTCCAAAGGAGAGGGGGATGTGGCGCAGGTTTCAGAGATAAAATAAAATTACAGTGATTAGGATTGGCTACGGAATTGGAGGGGGGTAAGGCCATAGGCATGCCTAAAATGGTTGTCGAAATGACTGGTGGATGCAAAGCCGCAATCGGCAGCTATAGCGTAGATGGGTTGGTTGGTTTCGAGGAGAAGGGTGGCTGCTTTTTTTAGTCTTAATGAGAGTAGCAACTCATGAAAGGTGCAGTGGAAGTAGATTGGTATTGCACGGGAGAGATGGTTGTAGTTACGTTTTAGCTGAGAGGCTACCCACCGGAGATCAATGGGTTTGCTTAGATTATTATTGAGCAGTGTTGCGAGTTTGTTTACCCATGGGGGTTTGCGTACATAGGATGTTGCAGCTTCGCGCTTTAGTTCTATTAGGATTAATGAAAGAATACTTAGGATACATTCGGATGCGTGGTCATCATTTTTACTGAACTCATGAAAGAGGCGGGTTAGGAGGTTGTTTACAAAACTGTAGTTGGAAAAGGCATGGGTAGTGAAATCTGGCAGGCTTATGTTTAGCTGCTGACAGAGGGCGGGCGTTAACGGGAAGGAGAATATTTTTGTTCCGGCATGGGAAAATTCAACGGGGAGGGTTTTGTTGTCATTGATGATGATGGCTGTGCCGCTGAGGCAGTGATTGGTGGTTTTATTTGCTGTTATTGAACAGCGGCCTTTTAAGATAAAGTAGATAACGGGGTGTTTATTAGGATAGAAATAGGTGGTGTTATCATCGCGGTGGCTGATTTCATTTAATACAATGTTGCCTACATCCATTGCAGTAACAGATACGGAGGGAGAAACCCGATAGGATGTTTTCTGGCGGGCAGACATTGAAAATGATGATGGTTTGTAAATTGTATAACGGAGGGATGGGGGGAATATTGTGTGGGTGGAAAATATTTAAAAGGACAAGCAGGACTAATGGGACACAGATAAATACAGAGAATTAATAAAACGGATTACATTTACGGAGATGTTTGAAGGGGATGTAATTTTCAGTGAAGACAATTATAAATTGTCTTGTGTTCCGAGCGGCATTATTCGTGAACTGATTTGTTTTTATAAGGAACTCATGAGAGTGCTTCGCATAGTTGCAAATGCCGCTCAGCCGTGCGCGTTGAACATTCAGCCGAGCGGGGTTAAGTCTGATTTATTGTAATTGCCGATCTGATGTCGTCAAACAAATGCAAATGATATTGGAACCTGTAGAGTAAAAGTTATTTTGTGCTTAATTACTCGATTCGCTACTTTTCAGAGTGAAGGTGGTTAAACTATTAGTTTTAATATAACTACATTCTGAGCTTTCAATAAAATTAAAATTGATTTCTGAGAAGAGTTCGGCTAAATCATGACCTATGTCCAACATATCTTCATCATCACTTTGATATAACCAGTTTACATTAATATCGTGTTTGCATTTGTCTGAAATTTTAATATTTTTTAATAATGCTATCAATTCAAGAATACTACGAGTATTTAATAATGAAAAGTTAAAACTAATTATTACTTTTTCTTTTAAGTGTATTACATTAATAATATCAAGAATTATTCCGGTTAAAGTTAAATAGTTTTTCTCCGGGTAAAGCGCTATAGATGGACCGTCAATATAAAATTTATTGGTTGAAATATCAAAACTTGCCCTTAAATTTTTTTCATTGAGTAAAATAAATTTATTTAACATAGTATTGGGGGGGGGAAGTTAGTTCAGGTAAGGTTATTGTAAATAATTTCGAAATATTTCTAAACGATTTTTATCATCAAGAAAACAAAAATCAAGTTCAGTTATTTCTTGTAATACTTGTCCTAGTTCAAGTATATCAGTACTATCATTCTGGTAACGCCATATTATCTCATACTCTTTATGGTTAACTAAATGAGTTTTAATAATTTTAAATAAATGAGCAAATAACATCTCTGATTTTCCGCATGTATATAACAACGAAAAATCTAATGTTACTTTTTGTTTATCTTTCTTTGTAATTATTTTATCAATATTAATAACTTTATCATACAATGAGTTTATAGTAGGTGTTGTAACGAAATCACCTGTTATAAAGATATTAATTTCATTATTTTTTAAATAAAACGAAATATTGGATTTGCAACATAATTTGCGAATATTATATTCATAGTTATTAATTACTCCAGAGTATATGTTCATTTTGCACCTATATATGTATACGGCATAAAGAACGGACTGTAATAATGTAATATCAATAGTTAACTATAACTATTTCCCTAAATATTATATAGTACAAATACACTATATAATATATTTAAAATTAAATCAATTAATGCTTACGATTAAATTTGCCGGCAAGCAAATCGCGCCAAATGAATTCTTTATATTTTTATGAATAAACTGCTATCTGTTTCTCAACAAATAATCTCAAAGAGGCAGCTTTAAACAAATTCAATATAATGTTAACTTAAAAAAAATATAACTTATAAACGTTGGTAAAGTTCATTACGGCTCTTTACATTATAAGCGCGATAAATTTTTTGAATATGCAAAGAAACAGTGCTGTTTGAAATATTTAATTTATGGCCAATTTCAGTATAAGTAAGACCTTTCATAAGTTCAGTTAATACCCGATGCTGTGATTTGGTAAGTTTAACAGATTGCAGTGTATTAAATTGCTTAGATGGAATATTCTTAATGATTTTTACCAGAACACTGACTATAGAATTACTGACTACATACTCACATGTATCAACTTGATCAAGAAATACCCCTAAATTGGTAATTGCATCAATTTTCAACAGGTAGCCATCTGCCCCATTTATAAATGCATCATAAACAGTATTTAAATTAGTTTCGTTTGAAAGCATAATAACTTTCAGATAAGGATTTCTGGATTTTAACTTTTTAATAATATCTATACCTGATATACCATTTAAATTAACATCAATAATAGCAATATCATACGAAAGGTCGAGAATTTTATTTATGCTGTAATCTTCATACGATTCATATGAGGAAATAACTTGAAATTTTGATGAATTTAATATTGTAGACATTGCAGATAACAATCGAAAATCATCTTCAAATACAATTATTTTTTTTGGCATAGCATATTAACTTATATAATGATTGGCATCTTAATTTCACTTATGAATATTGACTTTTCAGAAGAATAACTTAATTCACCACAATGGTTTTGTATAATTTGCTTTGCAATATTTAAGCCTAAACCATAACCTTCACTCTGGTTATAATTCCCTCTGTAAAAAGAAACACCTAGCATATCTTGATTCAAATTAATATCGTTTCTTACTTTGTTTTTAACTTTAATAAATAATAAACTGTTTTTATTTATTCCGATTGAGATTTCAATGAGACTGTTTGAAATTGAATATTTAAGCGAGTTTTCAATAAGGTTTCTCAGAGCGGTTTCAAACAAATCTAAATCCACAAGTATTTTTTCCTCACCAATAGATTCATCAATGGCAAACTTGTTACTATGAATAAATATGCTGTAGTGGTAATTAAGAAAATTACTTACAAAGTTTTTACAATAAATTTCTGTTTTTAAAAGTGCCCCCCTAGACAAAATATTTTCATAATTAATCAATGTATTTATCATCTTACTCATGCCTTGTATTTCACCTTGTAAAAACTTAAGTCCAGTTGAAAATTCAGGAATGTCTTTCATATGAGTCTCCCACCTATTGTAAAATAAATTTAAGTTACTTAAAACCATTGCCTGTGGATTTCTTAACTCATGAGTTATTAACTTAATAAAACTTGATTTCATGCTGGATAACTCAAACTGAGTTTTTAGTTTTTCCTCCATAGTTAGTATTAGTTGTTTCTGAATCGTGATATCTTTATACACCCAAAGATATCCGTTGAATTTATCGCCTATTTTAATAGGTATAAAGTCTCTCTCCAGACACTTCCCGTTTTTCATTATAACAATATCATTAATAACGCTTACACCATTTTGAATACAAGAATCAATGTCTTTTAAAAATTTTTTAGGATGTTTAGTTAAGGTTTTAGTGTATTCCAAAGATTGTTTACAACAACCTCCAATTAATGAAGAAGGTTCGGCATTAATTTCGAAAAAATCGCAGAGTTTGCTATTAGCCATTACAACTTTTCTATCATAGGTTTCTAAAAGAATACCATTGTCAATAGAATTAATCACCGCAGATAATCTCTCTGTAAAGATTTTTAATGCCTCTTCAATTATCTTTCGGTCATCAATAATTCTGCACACACATATTAATCCTCCATCATCTAAAGCAGTTAATGTAATTTCCTGATTAACCAATACCCCGTCTTTCCTGATGCCAAGAGTTTCCCCAGACCACTTCTTGTTTTTAATCAATTCAGGAAAAATCAATGATTTAAGGCGATCTATTTCATAATCAGGATAAATAACATCCCAAGTTTTCCCTATCAGTTCTTCTGCCTTTTCATATCCAAAAAGTTTTACATGCGACTCATTCAAAAAGTAATACACGCCATTTTCGTCAAGCAGAGCAATGCCGTCCATTGCTACTTCTATTGCTTTAGATTGCAACTCTTT
Organism: Chitinophaga pinensis; assembly: GCA_945870105.1. Taxonomy (GTDB): domain Bacteria; phylum Bacteroidota; class Bacteroidia; order SXHM01; family SXHM01; genus SXHM01. The sequence goes on along the minus strand of CAMBRL010000100.1, from coordinate 2,020 downwards.
TATTTTATATTTTAATGGCATAATTAATAGTTGTTAAAGGGGATTTATTTTTTAATACGGTACTTGATCTTTAATAATTGAACAAAATATTTAGTTGTTTTATCACTTCACACAAACCAACCATTTACATAAGAATATTGTGTTAGAACTACCATTTTTTTTAACTGGTAATAAATCTTTCTTATTGACTTTATTATCAAAAATAAAAACTACAAGGTAAACAAGGCTGTTGTAGAAAAATGCGAAGCTATTTAAAAATCTCAGTCTGGATTAATTCATTCAACATAAACCGTCAGTACAAAATCTCCGCATTGATAAATTACTTTACCTAATTCAGAAACGTAGGTGCAGGATTTTACATCATCAATGCGGTAGTCAATTTTATAGGTATTGCTTTTATAGTTTCGGGCAAGATACAGTTCAGCAGCCTGCTTGCGGATGTTGTTGCGGTCGGCAGTTTCAATACTTACACCATAAACATCACTAAACCGTTGATACCATGGCAACATATAAAATGGCTCATGAATGATTGCCTGATACTGCACCAGCTGTGAGCGTTTGGCTTCGCAAATCAATGAAGTGTTTTCGGGAGTGCAAAGGATGACTGCATCTTTGGGGATGTTTTGTTCCATCCATTCGTGCAGCAAGGTTAAATCTGTTTTTTTGTAGTTGCCGATCTGGTAGCGGGTTTGGAGTTTTTCGAGGGGAAGGTATTTTGAGTTGAGAAGAACTATAAGAAGCAATACACTTGCTGCAACACTTAGGGGAAGAAGAAACTTTTTCCAATCTATTTTAAGATAGGGTTCAAGCAGGTTTCCGATAAAGACAGCAAGCGCGATGCAAGCCATTGCATTGAGCCACACTATTGCTTTAAACCACTGTAATTTACCGATAGCTGAAACACCTGCCTTTTCAAGTAATACCCAATAAAGCATCATTCCGGCAATAATGATAGCAGAAAAGAAGTAAAGCACTTTTTTATTGCGAATTTCGGTGAACCTGATGGCGGCAAGAGCGGCTATGACCAAGGCTGAAAGTTTTACATAATCACTTACAGGAAACAGGGAAGGAAGGTAGTGCAGATGATTACGGAAACGGAAGAGAACCTGATAATACAATTGGCTGTCGTAATCGGCATGGATAAAAAACTGGCGATACAACACAGGCAAAAGCATGGGCGCAGCCGAAACAAGGTAAACAATAACAGCAATAATAATTTTAGATAAGCCGATGTATTTTATGCGTAAGAACATAACAGGAACCAGAACTAAAAACACCTGCAGCGTAACCAATGGTTGAAACAAAGTTCCCAGTCCGACAAGTAAAAAAGAGAGGTTGTATTTTTGTTTGAGGCAGAGGTGAATACCTATAATAGCAAACACAGCAGATAGCGTTCCGGGTATCATGGAATTGCTTTGTATCTGATTACCTCCAACTGTAAAATTAAAGAACAGAAAAAAAGCAAAAAGCGGTGAGAGAAGAGCGGCAAGGTTGCTATCTGTAAAGTGCAGTGTAATTTTTATAAAATAAAAAATGCTCAAAAAAACCGAAAGAACTGTAAGCGTAAAACACACAGCAGCAACCGAAGTGAAATAGGATAACCCATAAATAAAATATACAAAATAAAAGCGCACGGTAAAGGCTTTGTGGTATTCCTGCATGAAGAAATCATTACTATAAAGCGAAGGATCGAGCAACTGATAAACCTGCGGCAAACACTCGGCCTGATCCCAGGAATCAAAGGTATAGCCTTTAAAAAACAGAAAAAGGAGTGCTAGAAAAAATGAATACAGGAGCAAGTCCTTGTTGCGGAATGACAGCATAAACTATTGTATATCGGCTATTTTCACACCAACATAATTTTCATACTGCCCGCAGCCTAATCCACCATTCATGTAATTAGAAAAAATACTGTCGTTTCTAAAATTTAAACCATAGTGATAAGCGTAATAGCTGTCAGCAGAATCAAGCCAAACCTCACGACCAAGAACAGAAATAGTTGAATCTGTGTTTCCGTAAG
>CAMBRL010000099.1 GCA_945870105.1 Chitinophaga pinensis | reverse complement strand
AAAGCATCATTGGAATACATCCTTAGATAATAAAACCGAAGGAAAGCTTTTTTATCATGTAAGTACAGATGAGGTATATGGAAGCCTTGGTGCTGAAGGACATTTTACAGAAGAAACCAAATACGATCCGCACAGTCCGTATTCAGCATCTAAAGCAAGTTCTGACCATTTTGTGCGTGCTTATTATGATACATTTGGTTTACCCGTTGTGATTTCAAATTGCTCCAATAATTACGGCTCACATCATTTTCCTGAAAAATTAATTCCGCTTGCCATTAATAATATCAAAAGTAACAAGCCTGTTCCTGTTTACGGAAAAGGTGAGAATGTGCGTGATTGGTTGTATGTAGAAGATCATGCCTCTGCAATTGATACTATTTTTCATACAGGAAAAGTTGGCGAAACCTACAACGTGGGCGGAAACAATGAGTGGAAAAATATTGACTTAATTCGTTTGCTCTGTAAAATAATGGACAGCAAGTTAGGTCGTGCGGCAGGTGAGTCGGAGAAACTGATAACCTTTGTGAAAGATAGAGCAGGGCATGATTTGCGTTATGCAATAGATTCCACAAAACTGCAAAATGATTTAGGCTGGAAACCATCTGTAAAGCCTGAACAAGGTTTGGAGAAAACAGTGGACTGGTATCTTGGCAATGAAGAATGGCTAAACCATGTTACTTCAGGGGCCTATCAGAAATATTACGAAGCACAATACGTTAGCCGCTAATAAATGTACGAGCAGAAATTTTATTCCGAAGATATCTCAGGCAAATCATTTCTGGTAACAGGAGGAGCTGGTTTTATCGGTTCCAATATTGTTGAATATTTATTGAAGCATGGTGCCGGAAAAGTTCGTGTCCTGGATAACCTGAGCGAAGGTTTACGTGAAAACGTTGATTTGTTTATCAGCAATCCTAACTATGAATATGTGGAAGGCAGTATTACTGATTACACAACTTGTCTGAAAAGTTGCGAGAGAATTGATTATGTTTTGCATCAGGCCGCTTTGGGTTCAGTTCCCCGTTCTATAAAAAATCCGGTGGCTACCAATGAAGCGAATGTTACCGGCTTTTTAAATATGCTTACAGCTGCAAAAGATTCGGGTGTAAAACGTTTTGTTTATGCCAGTTCATCTTCTGTTTATGGTGACAGTCCTGATTTGCCAAAGAAAGAAGAAAGAGTAGGCAAGCCACTTTCACCTTATGCCGTTTCAAAATTGGTAGACGAGTTTTATGCTGATGTTTTTTCACGCACATACAACATGCAAGTAATCGGTTTGCGCTACTTTAATATTTTTGGCCCAAGACAAAAACCTGATGGACCTTATGCTGCAGCCATTCCTCTCTTTATGGATGCATTGCTGAATAATAAAAGCCCTTTCATCAATGGTGACGGTGAACAAACACGTGATTTCACCTTTGTTGAAAATGCAGTACAGGCAAATATCAGAGCCCTGTTTACAAAAGTTGAAGGTGCAACAGGACAGGTTTATAATGTTGCAGTTGCAGAGCGAATTTCAATTAATCTTCTTTTCAATACGCTGAAAAAATTAACTGCTTCTGAAATTCTTCCCACTTACCGTGATGAGCGTGAAGGCGATATCCGTAACTCACTTGCAGATATAAGTAAAGCACAGAAATATCTTGAATATGAGCCAACCACTAGGGTTGAGAAGGGTTTGGAGATAACACTCACCTGGTTCAAAACGCGCAAGCCGCAAAAGGTATAATTGTCATTCTTCGGCAAAATATTCAATCAGAAAAAGTTATCGGCTACACCGGCAGATTTGTCGCTTTTGAAAACCGATATGCATTCGCACTTTATTCCCGGTATTGATGATGGCGCACAAACAATGGAAGATTCCATTCGCCTAATTCGTGGAATGAAAGAGTTGGGTTATCAGAAAATTGTAACCACTCCGCACACCATGAGTGATTATTATAAAAATACTCCCGAAATTATTTTGGGTGGTTTAGAAAAAGTACGCGAGGAACTGAAGAAAAATAGTATCAATATTCAGTTAGAGGCTGCAAGCGAATATTATGTGGATTTTGAGTTTGGTGAAAAGCTAAAAAGAGGAGAACTGCTTACCTTCTCGGGCAAATACATCTTAATTGAAGTTTCGTTCCTTAACCCGCCCGATAATTTGGAGGCTGCAATTTTTAATTTGATTGTTGCTGGTTATAAACCCATTCTTGCCCATCCTGAGCGCTATCCATATTGGCATGGTAACATAGAGAAATATCAGCGAATAAAAGACATGGGTGCTTTGTTGCAACTCAATATTTTGTCATTAACGCAGTATTATTCAAAAGAGGTGAATATAACTGCAGAGAAATTAGTGGACCTCGGAATGATTGATTTATTGGGAACCGATATGCACCACGATAAACATTTGGAAGCCATACGTTCACGTGTGCTTTATGAGCCCTATCTGCACAAGTTACTTGAATCAGGCAAGTTGTTGAATAGTTCTTTATAAGAACTATAATTTTCTGTCAGGATTTTCCGACAAAAAGCTTTCCCAACCTGAATAATTTTTTTTTCTTCCTGTTTTTTTTGTGCCTTCAATCTTTTGAATTGATTTAGGAAGCCCAAGTCGTGTCTGAAAAAAATGACACACCGCAGCCGCTAATCCATCGGTAGCATCCAGCGGACCCGTAAAAGATTTTTGTTTTAGAATAGTGCAAAGCATGGCAGCCACTTGCTCTTTACTTGCGCTTCCGTTTCCGGTAATGCTCTGTTTTATTTTTCGAGGTGAATATTCTACCACCTCAATACTTTTGTTGAGCGCTGCTGCAATTGCTGTTCCCTGTGCGCGACCAAGTTTTAACATGCTCTGCACATTCTTCCCGAAAAAAGGCGCTTCAATTGCCATTTCTTCAGGTTTGTACTCATTGATAATAGCAGAGGTTCTTTCAAAAATTTTTTTCAAACGATCGTGGTGCTCTTCAAACTTGTCCAATTTTAAAACACCCAAAGCCAGTAACTCAGGTTCGTTGCCTTTGATGCGGATGATTCCGTAACCCATTACAATTGTTCCGGGGTCAATGCCAAGAATAATACGTTGGTTCATGCCGCCAAATTAGGTATAAATTTCATCTTTCATTTCGTGTTGAAAACATCAAACAAGTGTTCAGTTTGTCGTATTGAAAAATGTATACTTTTGACCAAACTTTTAACCAAATTTATACAAATGAAAAAACTATTTACACTTATACTTTCATGTATTGTTATTAATTACTCAGCTAATGCACAAGCCTTACCAAATCCTGGTTTTGAAAACTGGACAGCAGGTTCAGGTTATGATAATCCTAACAACTGGAGCACCTTAAATTCAGCTACTTCTTTTCTCGGAATTGTTACTGTGTCTAAATCGACAGATGCACATAGCGGCACCTACTCTTTGCGTGGAGAAACCAAATTTATAGGTGCACCTTTTAATCAGGCAGCACCGGCTCTTGTTACAACCGGAACCATTAACACCACTACTCAGGTAATTGAAGGCGGTATTGCATATACACTTCGCCCTGATAGCGTGGCCGGTTGGATGAAATATGCACCTGTTAATACAGATACAGGTTATATTGAGGTATTGCTGATGAACGCTAATGCAACAGATACCGTTGCTCGCGCAAGATTTGACCAACCTGTAACTGCATCGGAATGGTTTCGTTTTTCTGTGGCGTTTGAATACTTTTCATCTGCAAATCCTGAATTGTCAAGGGTTATTTTATTGCCAAGTTCAGGATATTCAGCTGTAGTAGGAAGTGCGGTACAATTTGATGATTTGGAATTTGTTTTCACAACAGGTATTAACGAAAACAATACTAAATATGCATTCAATGTGTATCCAAATCCTGCAACCGATGAGTTGTTCGTTAAAAATCCACTTACCAAAACAGCAAAAATGCTGGTGTACGATGTAACGGGTAAAAAAGTGAATGAACTGGCTATCGGGCTTAACACAACAAGAATCGATATTTCAACATACTCACCAGGAGTTTATCTTTACACGTTTACAGATAACAATTCAGAAATTTTGCACACGGGTAAATTTGCAGTTACCCGCTAATCTGATTAGCTTAAAACCCGTCCCGCACTTTTGCGTGACGGGTTTGTTTTTATTAACCAAAATCTGAAAAAATGAAACTAAACCAGTTCATTTCCTTTTGCTTTCTGATTCTTGCTTTCAGTTTCGTTTCATATGCGCAAACAGGAACTTTGAAAGGAACAGTTACTAACGGAAAAACCAAAGAAACCATTATAGGCGCAAGTGTTGTTTTGAAAAGTGACCCTAAAATTGGAACAATCACCGATTTTAACGGAAATTATGAACTGAAACTTCCTATTGGAAAGCAAAGTGTAATTTTTACCTTCACAGGGATGCAGAGCGATACGCTTACCTTAACTTTTACAGAAGGACAAGTAACAACCTTTAGCGTTGAGATGAACGATGCACCTCAGGAACTTGGTTTAACCGTTGTTTCTGCCGGAAAATTTGAACAGAGTTATGGTGAAGTAACTGTTTCAATGGAAGTAATAAAGCCTGAATTAGTTGAAAATAAAAATACTAAAAGCATACAAACAGCGCTCGAGCAGGCTCCCGGACTTGTTATTCTTGACAGCGAACCGCAAATAAGGGGTGGTAGCGGTTTTAACTTTGGCGTTGGAACCCGTGTTGGCGTTTATGTTGACGACTTACCTGTTTCAATTGGCGATGTCGGAAAACCTGAATGGAGTTTTATTCCTGTTGAAAACCTTGAACAGATTGAAGTAATCAAGGGTGCATCATCAGTGCTTTATGGTTCATCTGCACTTAATGGAATTATTAATATTCGTACAGCATATCCTAAAAGTCATCCTGTAACCAATGTGAATGTATTTTCAGGAATGTACAGCACGCCTGCAACAAAAGAGGCAAAATGGTGGGATGGCATAGCAAACTTTTCGGGGATGAACTTTTTTCATTCACGCAAAATAGGTCAGATTGATTTTGTTTTTGGCGGAAATGTATTGTACGACCATAATTACATTGGTCCACCAAAAATTGAAACAGCAAAGGATTCAGCATTGCAGAACTATCCAATTTCTGAAAAGGATGTTCAGGATAGAAAAGCCCGCGTTAATTTTAATTTGCGTTATCGTTCCAAAAAGGTGGACGGTTTAGCTGTTGGTGTAAACGGAAATTTTATGCTTTCACACACCAATTTTTCATTGGTTTGGGATTCTGCAGGTTCAGGTCTTTATAGCGCATATCCCGCTACAATGACGGTACAGGATATGTTTCTATTTTATATTGACCCTTTTATTACTTACTATAGTCCTAAAGGCTACCACCATAGTTTAAGAACGCGTATTAATTATACTGATAACCAAAACGGAAACAACCAAAGTAATACAAGCACGGTTTTCTTTGGCGATTACCAATTTCAACGTGCATGGCAATCGTTAGATGGTTTGACTATGACGGCAGGTTTGACAGGAAGCTATGTTACTTCCCAAAGCCAGCTATACATAGCAGCTGATCCAAATGGGATTAATAATTCAAAGAATGTAGGAGGCTACATGCAGTTAGACAAAAAATTCTGGAAAGATGTTGTAAATTTTTCGGGTGGCGTGCGTTATGAATTTTTTCAGATTAATCAGCAGGAGTTTGTTACAAAACCTGTTGTCAGGGGCGGTCTCAGTTTAAAAGCAGCTAAAGAAACATATTTCAGAACGTCATACGGACAAGGTTATCGTTTTCCTACCATTGCCGAGAAATATATTAGAACCAGTGCAGGTGGTTTAGGTGTCTATCCAAACCAAACACTAAAGCCAGAAACAAGCTGGAATTTTGAAATGGGTATTAAGCAAGGCTTTAAGATTGGCAAATTTTTTGGCTATATTGATATGGCTGGTTTTTGGCAGGAATATCAGGACGCTATGGAGTATGTATTTGCTCAGTGGAATCCTGTTTCAGGAAGTACAAGCTACGGTTTCCGATTTATGAATACAGCAGATATTCAAGTGCGTGGAATTGATATTTCAGTTATCGGACGAGGTGAGTTTACCAAGTCATTCGGCATAAATGTGCTTGCAGGATATACCTATACAACACCTAAAAATCTCGACCCTAATTATGTCTTTGGTACAGATAGTTTAGATACGGATATTGCAACCCCGGGAGTTCAGGGCAGACCATTAACATTCAATAGCACCAGTGTTGATACCACAAATGATATGTTGAAGTATCGTTTTAATCACATAGCTAAAATTGATATTGAATTCTTCTATAAAAAGTTCACGCTAGGTTACAGTTGCCGTTATTACAGTTACATGAAAAATCTTGACCGCACTTTTTATGAACTTGATAACACTGTGCTGGGAACTGGTTTACCTGCATACCGCGGTGATGAGTATCACGCTGCATATTACGATCCGGGAACAGGAACAGTGGTTCCCGACAAAATTGTTATCGGTACTAATAAACACGGCAATGTTGTAATGGATATTCGCCTGAGTTATCAGATTTCTCCAAGTCATAAAATTGCACTTATCAGCAGTAATTTCCTAAACAGAGAGTACTCGCTTCGCCCACTTAAAATTGAGGCTCCGCGAACGATTTCATTGCAATACACGCTTAAGGTTTAATCTCGATGAAAACAGCATTCGTTGGTAAAATCAGTTTGATTTTTTTAGTGGCTTTTGTCAGCTTATTTTTGGTTCAATGCAAAAACGCTTCTGACAAGCCTCTCAACCCCAATGGCGACAGTGAATTGGCCCTACTTATGCGCATGATGAATGACTCAACAGCATCCATAAAAGAATATGTTAAACAAGGAAAGCTTCCGGAAAAATTTCCGGAAGCTTTTTTGAAAATTCATACTGCGACACCAACTGATTCGACAGTAAAAACTGAAGAGTTTGAAGCCTTTGCTACCAGCTATGTTGAGGGTTTAAAACAATTGTATCATTCATCGCCCAGTGAGCTTGAAACAAACTACAATAGCCTTGTTCAGCGTTGTATTAACTGCCATCAATCAGTTTGTCCCGGCCCGATAAAGGCAATAAAAAAGTTGAAGATTGAAAATTAATATTTGATGTTGGTCAGTATTTGTAATACAGACGGCAAACAGGCGGCTTTTTTTTCTTTCTTTGCAGCCGCAATTTTTACAATTTATTAACATTGAAAAAAGCTCAATTAGTTTCCCGCTCAGAAATACAAATCCGCTTCAGCGATACGGATGCGCTTGGCATTGTTTGGCACGGTAACTACATTAAATATTTTGAAGACGGGCGTGAGGCTTTTTCGGCAGAACACGGACTGAATTACCTTGCCATGTATAACGAGGGCTTTGCAACACCAATTGTCAAAACCCTTTGCGAACACAAAAAGCCTTTAAAATATAGTGATGTGGCTATTATTGAAACAGAGTTTGTCAATAATCCCGCAGCAAAAATACACTTTCGATATAAAATCTTCTGCAAGTCAGATGGTGCTTTATCTGCAACGGGCGAAACCATTCAGGTTTTTTTAGACAAGAACAGCAATCTTTTTCTCAATCATCCTCCCTATTTTGAAAGCTGGAAAAGGAAAAACGGTTTATTGAAATGAAAGCTGTTTTCGCTGCTGAGGGAAACATAATTTCTTCATTGGGATTTACTGCTGAAGAAAATTTTTCAGCCATGGAGAGCGGCAGAACCGGAATACAGAAATTTACTCGTGAAGATTTTTTGCCCTTTTCATTTTATGCTTCACTTGTTGATGACGGAAAGTTAAATGAGAAATTTTCTGCTATGGGCAGTCATCTGAACTACACCCGACTTGAAAAAATATTTATTCTCTCCATTGCTGATGTGATTGAGAAATCAGGTGTAGATGTAAAGTCAGAAAATACGCTTTTGATTATTTCAACCACCAAAGGAAATATCAATCTTCTGGAAGAAGAAAATTACGGAGGTTTTTCTGAGAAACGGTTGTTGCTTTCTGAAATGGCAAATCAAGTTGCACATTATTTCGGAATGAAGAGTGCTCCTTTGGTTGTGAGCAATGCCTGTATTTCAGGTGTTCTTGCCATTATCACTGCTCAACGCTTAATCCGTTCAGGACAATACGAAAATGTAATTGTTTCGGGTGGTGATTTGGTTTCTGAATTTACTTTATCTGGGTTCAATTCCTTCAAAGCATTGAGCGATGAGCCTTGCAAACCCTATGATGCAGCTCGAAAAGGAATTACGCTTGGAGAAGGCTGCGGAACGTTATTGCTGACATCGAATGAAAACTTGTTGAATAAAAACGATAAGAAAATAATAGTAGCCGGAGGTTCAGTAAGCAACGATGCGAACCACATTTCAGGACCATCGCGCACAGGTGAAGAACTGGCTCTTGCGGTTATGAATGCTATGAAAGAGGCGAAGTGTGGAAATTTAATTGATTTTATTTCGGCCCACGGAACAGCAACAGCTTTTAATGATGAAATGGAGTCGAAAGCTTTTTCGGTTGCTGGTTTACAAAATGTTCCGCTTAATAGTATGAAAGGTTTTTTTGGTCATACATTGGGCGCTGCAGGCGTTATTGAAGCTGTAGTAACATTAGAAACGATGAAACGAAATATGTTGCTTCCTTCTCCGGGCTTCCAAAATTCAGGTGTTTCAGAACAGCTGAATATTATCACACAAACAGAAAAGAGGGAAGTTAATACAAGTTTGAAAACAGCATCTGGTTTTGGAGGTTGCAATGCTGCGGTAATTTTTAAAAGCATATGAGGGTTCGTATTTCAACATATTGTTCAATCCGAAATAATCAGATTAAACTGAATGGAGAAGCCTTGCTTACAAAAGGTGTCGAAGTTTCTTTTAATGAATTTATAAAATCAGCTTATGATTTGAATGCTTCGTCATATCTCAAGTTTTTTAAGATGGACGACTTGTGTAAACTGGCTTTTGTCGCTTCGGAATTTTTGTTAAAAAACAGAAAGCTGTCAGAACAATATGGCATTGAGAATGTTTCTCTTCTGTTTGCCAATACATCATCATCATTAGATACTGACATCAACTACTATAACACGGTGAAAGATTTCGCAAGTCCGTCATTATTTGTTTATACACTTCCCAATATTATGCTGGGTGAAATCAGTATTCGTAACAAATTTAAAGGCGAGAATGCTTTTTTTGTTTTTGAGCATTTTCAAGCAGATTTTTTGTGTAATTATGCGACTCAATTGATACGGGAACAAAAAGCAAAAACAGTTGTTATTGGTTGGGTTGAATTGCTGAATGAAAACTATGAAGCATTTCTTTGCCTGGTAGAAGAAGCAGCAGCAGACGGAATAGCACTGACGAAGGAGAATTTAAGTAAATATTATAACGGAAAATAAACAAGCAATGGATGCATTAATAGCAAAACTAAAAACACAGATTATTGAACAACTAAATCTTGAAGGTGTTTCGCCTGATGATATCAGCCCTGACGATTCGCTGTTTGGCGAAGGTTTGGGTTTGGATTCTATTGATGCGCTTGAACTCATTGTTCTGCTTGAAAAAAACTACGGACTTAAAATTGAAAATCCTGCAGATGGTAAAAAGATTTTTGCCACTATCCGCAGCATTGCGGAATACATTACTGCAAACGGAAAAGCTTAGGACGAGATGTCTGAAAGGATTGCGATAACAGGGCTGGGAATTATTTCTGCCATTGGTGACAATGTGCAGCAGAATCTCGCATCTCTGCGTGCAAAACGTTCGGGTATCGGTCAGATCAAATACCTGGAAACAATTCATAAAGGAAATCTTCCCATTGCTGAAGTTAAGCACACGGATGAGGAGTTGCTGCAGATTGCAGGTATAGCCCAAGATACAGGTTATACACGTACCGCTTTATTGGGGATGATTGCCGCGAAAGAAGCATTTGATAATTCGGGTGCTAAGAAAGGAGATGGAATACGAACAGCTTTAATTTCTGCAACTACTGTTGGCGGAATGGGAAGCACCGAAAAATTCTATCTCGACTACATTAATCCTGAGAAGACGGGCGACTTTGTAAAGTATATTGATTCGCATGATTGTGGTGACAGTGCAGAGAAAATTGCAGATAATCTTGGCATAAAAGATTTCATCACCTCTATTAATACGGCCTGTTCATCTTCAGCAAATGCACTGATGTTGGGTGCAAGATTGATAAAACACGGAATTGTAGAAAGGGTAGTGGCTGGAGGTGTTGACGGACTTACAAAATTTACCATCAACGGTTTTAACACGTTGATGATTTTGGATAAAGAATATTGCAAACCTTTTGATAAAAACCGCACAGGACTTACACTTGGAGAAGGTTCGGGGTTTGTAGTTTTGGAATCGTTGGAAGCAGCACAGAAATCAGGAAAACAGATTTATTGTGAACTCACAGGATATGCTAATACCTGCGATGCGTATCACCAGACCGCATCATCACCGGAAGGAACGGGAGCGTTTCTTTCCATGAGCAGCGCATTGGCGCTCAGCGGACTGAAAATAGATGACATTGATTATGTAAATGTTCACGGAACGGCAACACAAATCAATGATTTGTCGGAAGGAAATGCGATGATAAAGTTCTTTGGAAATAAGGTTCCGAAGTTTAGCTCTACAAAGGGCTATACAGGACACACACTTGGCGCTGCAGGAGGAATTGAAGCTGTTTTTTCTGCGCTGTCAATTCATAACGACACCATTTTTCCTAATCTTAATTTTAAGGATAAAATGGATGAATTTGATTTGGTTCCGGTTACTGATGTTCTGGAAAAAGCAGGAGTAAAAAACGTGCTTTCCAATTCATTTGGTTTTGGTGGTAACAACACTTCGTTAATTTTTTCAAAAGTATGAAGGTGTATATCCGGGGCATAGGTAATATTTCTCCTCAGCACACATTTGCCGGTGATTTTCTTGAAAACGTTGTTGGATACGATACCAATATGCTTTTTTGTATTGACCCTGTTTACAAGGAATTTATTAATCCTTTGCAACTGCGCAGAATGAGTCGCACATTGCGTATGGGTGTTACAGCAGCAAAAATCTGTTTGACTGATTCAGGAATTGAAATGCCTGATGCAGTTATTACAGGAACGGGTTTCGGTTGCATTGAGGACACCGAAAAGTTTCTGTTGGCAATGCTTAATAACAATGAACAGCAACTAACGCCAACTGCTTTTATGCAAAGCACACACAACACCATAAGTGGTCAGGTTGCAATTATGCTGAAGTGCAAAGAATACAATAGTACCTATGTAAACCGTGGCTTTTCATTTGAAACTGCTTTATTGGATAGTTTGATGTTGATTGCAGAAGGTAATGCGCATAAAATTTTGTTAGGCGGTTTTGATGAAAACTCAGTTAATCTTCATGTTACAACCGAAAGGTTAGGGCACTGGAAAAAAGAAAAAATAAATAGTCTTCAACTTCTTGAAAGCAAAACTTCTGGAACTATCTCTGGTGAAGGAGCAACATTTTTCATGCTTACAGATAAAGAAGATGAAAATAATTATGCACTTCTAAAAGGATTGTCAACGCTATACAAACCTGAAAACGAAAATGAAGTTGAGCAACATACTATTGATTTTCTTAAGCGCAATAATCTTTCGGCAGCAGATATTGATCTTGTAGTTTACGGTTTAAATGGTGATGTGAGAACAGACGGTGTTTACTATCATTTACGCGATACTATGTTCAATCAAACAGCAGGAGCATATTTTAAACATCTCTGTGGTGATTATTATACATCTTCAGCTTTTGCGCTCTGGCTTTCAGCAAATGCGATAAAAAAACAGGTTATTCCCGAAGCGGTAAGACTTGCTAAAGCACCATTAGGTGCAGTGAAAAATATTCTTATGGTTAATCACTACCGCGATATTAATTATTCGTTCATGCTGGTTTCGCAATGTTGAATCACCGAAGCGTTAACTTAATTTTTCCTTTATTATTTATACTGCTGCTCACACTTGATTTTAAGATAGGCATAAGCAATTGGTTTTATCCGATGCTTGTGGTTTTTAAATTTGCGGTGATGTTCTGGGGTTCTTATTTCATTAACTCCAACTATCACATAAAAACACGGTGTGATGTTAAGACCGATAAAAAGGAAATAGCCATTACATTTGATGACGGACCGGATAAAAATGTTACTCCTGCTTTGATAGAAGTACTGAATAAGCACAATGCAAAAGCGGCTTTCTTCTGTATTGGCAGGAAAATTGAAGGCAACGAAAACGTGATAAAGAAAATAGATTCGGAAGGACACATTATCGGCAATCATAGTTTCTCACATTCTAATTTTTTTGATTTTTTTACTACCGGAAAAATGAAACGTGAATTTGAGCAATCAGACAAACTTGTTTTTGATGCAACGGGAAAGCAAATGAATCTTTACCGTCCGCCATACGGAATTACCACGCCTGCAATGAAGAAGGCAGTTAAGGAAAAGCAATATGAAACCATTGGATGGAGTGTGCGCTCGATGGATTCAATGCAGAAAAACGAACAGAAACTGATGAATAAGTTGACAAAACAATTAAAACCCGGAGCTGTGTTTTTGTTTCACGATACATGGCCTGGTGTTGTACCTTTGATTGATAAATTTTTAACAGAAGCAAAAGTGCAAGGGTATAGTGTTGTTCGTCTTGATGAGTTGTTTAAAATAAATGCTTATAAAAATGTTTAGCACTTTTTGTCACCATGAGCGTAATCGAAGGGTCTTAATTATCTCTTTGTTTATTTTTATTTCCCAGACTTCCTTTGCTCAATATTCAGGGTATAAGACAGTTTCCGATGCAACAGCATTCAGAAAGAAAGCACAGGAATACACCAAGAAAACCAACTCTTTGGAAAGTGATTTTAAACAAGTGAAACATCTTTCTATGCTTACGGAGAACAGTATAAGTAAAGGTAAATTCTGGTTTAAGAAGGACAACCTGTTACGCTGGGAATATAAAGAACCTGTTCAGTATTTAATTGTATTGAATAGTGGCAAAGCCTATATTAAGGACAGCGGCAAGGTTAAGAAGTTTGACATGAACAGCAACCGTATTTTTAAACAGGTAAATGACTTGATGCTGGCTGCAGTAAAAGGTGATATTCTTGAAAGTGCTGATTACAAAATCACATATTTTGAAGGCAGCGATTCGTTTCTTGCTGAACTTTCACCCTTGCAGAAGAACATGAAAGAGTATGTGAAGAATATCCTGATTTATTTTGACAAGAAAGATTTTTCGGTTTCAAAATTCAGGATGACTGAATTGTCGGGCGACTATACGGAGGTTGAGTTCAGTAATAAAAAGACTAACGTTTCGTTAGAAAGCAGCATATTTACAGGTAATTAATTTTAGGATATGCTTAATCAGATTGATTTTTACTCTTTGAATAATTTCAGCATCCCTGAAACAGGAAAAGTTCAGGCTGAAGTTGAGTTGAATGCATCACACGCTATTTTTAAAGGTCATTTTCCGGAAAGCCCCGTTGTTCCCGGTGTTTGTTTGGTTCAGATTTCAAAAGAAATGCTTGAGAAATCACTGAACACAACAACACAGTTAACTCAATCTTCGCAGGTTAAGTTTCTTGCAGTTGTTGACCCGACAGTTAATGCTGTTTTGCAAATTGCTTTATATACTAAAGAAC
>CAMBRL010000098.1 GCA_945870105.1 Chitinophaga pinensis | reverse complement strand
CAACCTGCAACGTAAGTTCATTAGCTAAATCAGTTGCTGAATAATTGCTTCCGTAAATTTCGGTGAAAGGAATTGCCAGTTCATAAATCATATTATTGTTCTCATTCCAGTTGATGGCGGTTTTAATAACTGAACTGTCATTAACTGGCAACATTCCGTTATGCAGCGCAAACCCTTCGGCAACCATCATGATGCTTTGCAGTCTGAAATTATTTTTCAGCAGTTCCATATCAGCAGCATGATTAGGGCCGGCATCTTCCTCGCCTGAATGAGGCAGCGGGTAAGTCAATGTTGCTTTACGCTTCAGTTTTTTCACCGCTATGCTCACTTTCAATCCGCAGCGAAAAAGCTTTGATTGCGCCCCTTCATCCGGATTTTGAAAGCAGAGGTAAAGCCTAGTACTGTCGTTGGCAATACCAAACATCAGGTGTGTTTTTATATCATAGAAGTTAAGCGGGTTTGCCCATTCATTAGCTATGCCGTCAACCCTTACTTTTTCTGTTGGCCAGCGTGCTGTAGAAACAAGGCTTTGTGAAAATCCACAATTGAAGTTAATCAGTAGAATATAAAGAAATATCAGACGCTGCACTATATTTAGTATTTCTGAACAAAGATAATTGTAAACATTAATGAACATATTTAATCAGCTTGCATTAATATCAAAATCAACACAAAATCTGTTGTTAATCGAAAATTAACATTAAAAATATCATAAATAATTTGGTAGATGAAAAAAAGCCTTATGTTTGCGTTATTATAGTCTTTGTCATCAATAATAATGTATTCGTCTAAATAAAGACGGTTTTGCCCGAAATGGAAAAGAAGTACACCCAAAACATCATATTTTTTTTAATCTCCGGAATGAAGGAGTTTAAAAATGCCTGCCTTGCCTTTTCCTTACTCTTTATAAGTTTCGGTTCGTTTGCACAAAAAGACACCACAGAAATGCTGCAAACAGCAGTACTTAAAGGTATTTGGTTTACAGACAGCAACAACGGTTATGCAGTAGGCTATAACGGAACCATACTTAAAACCACCGATGCCGGACTTTCATGGAAAACGCTTCAATCAGGAACTACCAATAGCCTTTTTTCAGTTTCATTTACCAATGTAAACACAGGACTTGTTTGCGGTGCAAACGGTCTCATCCTAAAAACTACAAATGGCGGTTTAACATGGAAACCTTGCAGCAGTGGAAGCATTGTAACTTTGCACGAAGTATTTTTTCTTGACAGCATTAATGCTTATATCTCTGGTCAGTTCGGCACCTATTTAAAATCATCTGATGCCGGTGAAACATGGACATCCATCGCCCTTACAGCAGGCGCAGGAAAAGATATATCAACTCCCGCTCTTAACTCGGGATTTGCGTTGGGCGACCCCGCAGCTCAGGCTGCCGCACTCCACAGCATATCACAAATAAAAAATAAAGATTCACTTGTATCAGTCAACATCAATATCCTTGAAGATTTCTGGAAAAAATATAATTACCTGAGCACCCGCAAGCAGCAATTTGAAAGCACAGCCGTAATTCCTGACTTATATAAAGTAAAAGTAAACGACACCATTTACCGCTCTGATTATCTGAACAGGGTAAATGAAGCCAAAATAAAACAAGCTAAAAACGAATTTGGATTAAGCATTGCCGGAAACTATCAGGAAAACACATCGGCAGGTATTGGCGGTGACGAAATGGTTTTTTACCGCAGAAGAGCGCAGGCAGGCCTTGACTGGGATGTATTAGGTAATGGTTTGCTTGAAAGCAAATACAATCAAAAGATGCTGAAGAACGAAATGATTATCAATTCACTAAAGCCTGAAACCAAAATCAGCTCCAGCGACTTCATCATCATCTCACACAAAATAATTTACGCCTTTAACCAGCACAAGATTAAACTGCTGGAACAGCGTCAGCAAATCATCAACGATAAAATTGATGCCGCCAATGAGTTATACCTGCTAAAGCATCTGCCAAAACTGGAGTTGATGCAGATTATACAACAACAAGTGGATGTAAGCAGCATGTTCCAGATTTATCAGGCATATAATGAACAACTGGCTCAGGAAATAAACCCTGCCAGTGTTCCATCTAATATTCTTCCGCTGTTTGACCTTGACCCCGAAAAAATTGTAGGATATACCAGTCCGGCAACTAAGGACAGTATTCTGCAACTGAAAATCAAAAACCTTGAATTACAAAACTCAGCCTGGAGAGACATCAGTCTTAAAACACAGGTGCGCTACAACTACTTCAACTTTGACGGACTAAATAGATCAGACCGTTATTTCCTTTCTGCCGGGCTTTCGTTCTCAGTTCCTTTGCCTACCGGTTGCAAAGCCGATAAAAACTCAGTAGCAGCGCAGGCTGATTTAATGCGCTTTGATCAGAAAAACTCATCAGAACAGCAAAATGTTGATTTGCTCAACACCGTTTATGAATACCGTTATAAGTTAAAGCAATACAACAATTTTGCTGAAAAGCACAAAAAGTACGAAGAGCTTCTGCGCATAGAACGTGTAAAGGAAAAGTTGCAATACTTTGAGTTTAACCCAATTTCTGCTTTAAATCTGCTTGACGACATGCTTTCAATAGAAGTAGAAATGCTGGATCTGCAACAGGAAATGTACCTGAGCCTGTTGGGTATTGTTACCAAAACACCCGGCACCGAAGCCATAAATGTTATTCAGCCTATAGCTACAGCGCAGCAGAACGATAACAACACACAACCTTCAAGCATTGTGGATGAAACCAAAGACAAAGCAATGTACATCTGGAGCGAATCATTTAAACGCACCGATGCCTATATTGAAGAATACCTGAACCTTAACAACATAAAAACAGCTGTTGTTAGTGCCGGGCAGGTTGAAAAAGTAAAAGTTAATAAACTGTTTGGCGTGTTAAAAGCAAGCGGTATTAAAACCGAATTGATGATTGGCAGCAATAAACTGCTATTCCATAAAAATCCGGCAGCCTTCCTTGATTCAATTACAGCTGCAATCAACATAGCTGATATTGCTGCACTCCATCTGGATGTTGAGCCTCATGCACTGGCAGATTGGGATTCAAATAAAGACAATTACCTCGCTTTGTATGTAAAACTGGTTAAACAGGCACAAGCATGGTGTGCGGCTAAAAATATAAAACTGAATGTATCTATTCCGGTTTATTATCCCGAAGCAACATTGTCTGAAATATATGCTGCCTGCGACAAAGTTTACATCATGGCTTACGAACATACAGATGCCTTCTTCATTATGAAAAAAGTAAAAGAAGAACTTGCTCTTAGTCCTGACAAAACTGTAATTGCCCTGCGCGCCAAAGACTTTGGAACACGCAGCGATTTTGAGAAATTTTTAAATGAATTAAGTGTGGCATTGAACACCAAATCATTTGCCCTCCACGACCTTGAAACATTTATAAAGCTTGACGAATTAAACTCAGGAAAATAATTTATAAACTAAAAACCAAAAGTCTTGAATAGTATAGATTTTAAACAAAAAACCTCAGTTATCAGGGTGCTGAGTGACGAGAACGGTCGAAAAAGTTTCAACTGGGATCGTGTCATTTACATTGTGTTCCTTATTCTGTTGTTCGGCTTTTTAGCATATTATGCCTTCAACAAAATATTCTTTATCAAAGCCCAGGGACAGGTATCCTTTGAAAACATTGACATCCGTATTCCTGATGATTGCAGAATTATGGAATATCAGGTTGCTGAGGATGATTCGGTAAACATAGGCGATTCATTGTTTATCTATTCGCTGGACGATGATAACCTTAACGGAGGTGGTAATAGTGTTGTGGTTGCGCAATCAGAAGAGACAGGTTTCAGTAATCAGCTTACCTGGATTGACAGAGAGAAGTTTACGTTGGAGAAGAAAATTGCAATGAACAACATTGATAAAGTTCGTGCGAAAGAATTACAAAAAAGCTTTGAAAACGAATTACAGCATTTTGAAAATGCCATCATTCTTGATGTGCTGCCAACAGACAGATATGAGTATTCTAAAAGCGAGATACTGCGTCTTAAAACAGAAATAGCAAAACTTGAATCAGAGAACAGACAGAATAATGCCTACATAGCTGAACTGAATGAACTTGCAGAAAAGCCTGTTGTAAAACAGATGGGTGCAACTTCTTCAGGAAACGGAAATGGAGGAGACGGAGAAACTATATTACCCCAGGTTTTCTATTCACCTATAAGTGGAAACGTTACAAGGTTATATACTCACCAGTTTGAAGTAGCTCTTAAGCAAGATGTGATTATGTCTATTCACAGTGACCGCCCTATGTTTATCAAGGCATTCTTTGAACAAGAGGACATAGCTTATTTTAATGAAGGTGATATTGTAAATATTAAATTCCCCGATGGCAGAACCAGCAAAGGTTTTTTGAAACGTTTTAATTACTCAACCTTCCAACTGCCAACAGAATTTCAAAAACGCTACGAGCCAACAACACGCACCGTGGCAGCCGATATTTATCCGGTTAGTGCCGATGACTATGCGCTTTGGAGAGGCTTTTATAAAATGAGCGTTACCATTACAAAATATAAATACTGAAAAAGGAAATGGCAATGAATACATCAACCGAAAACATAAAAGTAGTTGACCATAAAATCAATTACAACAATCTTGTCTTTTACGTAATAGACACTACCAACAGCATCCTGAATATTGACCATACTATGGGTTACGATGCTATTATTCTGGATGCCTCTGATCCGGAATATGCACGTATTGTGTTGAAGAAAATTCGCTCACACTACAATCCTGAGTTTTATCTTAAGCCTGTATTTTTGCTTAATTTCAAAGAAACCAAAGACCCGTTATTGAATAACATGCATGATGGGTTAATGACTTCTTATGATCAGGTGGTTTCTATGTCAGAAGTAGCAAAACGTATTTTCCTGAAAACAACACAACTCGACAATCAGCTTATTCCTTCTTTTGAAGGGCAGACGGTGAAAAAGGTTTTGAATTATATGTACACCCGTGATATTCGTACGCTGAAACCTATTGTTGACCTTAATTCAAGTATCGGTTACACCTATCCTGAGTTGTCAATAAATTTTACAAATACAGAAGAGCCGCAGGTACTTGAAATTCTGGAGTGGGCCGATCGCGAAGGTCTTATCTGGCCTGATTTTTACGAGCGCGTTTATCTTTGTAATAATTGTAATAGTGGTGCACTCAGCTACCGCGAAGTTTGTCCACATTGCAATTCAGCCAATTCAAAATCAGAAGATTTGGTTCACCACTTTCCTTGTGCCTATATCGGACCAATTTCTGATTTTCAAAACAATATTGATAGTTCACTCAACTGCCCTAAGTGTAATAAAACACTTCGCCACATTGGTATTGACTACGATAAACCTTCGGTAATTCACCATTGCAACAACTGCGACCAGAATTATCAGGATGCTTTTATCAAATCTAAATGCCTTTCGTGCGAAGACGATATTGATGTAAAATACTTAGTTCCCAAAACTGTAAACATTTACAAACTGACCAGAAAAGGACGTTCTGCTGCAACCAGCGGTTTCCTTTCCTCAAGTCTGGAGGTAGATGATATTTTTGGTACAATCAATATGCAGACATTGAGAATTATGCTGCATTATGAATTGGAAAAAGTAAAAGAGTCTCCTGCGCAAAAAACATCAATAGCTTTGGTGCACCTCGAAAACATTTTTGAATTGTATAATAAGATTGGCAAAAAAGGTGAACGCAAATTGCTTGAAGAGTTGGTTGCAGTTGTAAGAGAGAATATTAAATCTTCTGATGTTATCGCTTTTGAAAGTTCTTCTACCCTTTATCTGATGCTTACCAATACTGCTTCAGAAAATGCTGAGCAGAAGTTGAAGAATTTGACTGCTCTTACCGAAAATCTGATTAAGAAAAACTTTAACAGCTTTAAAGTAAATCTGCTATATAAAGTAAAAATGCTTGATGCAAATAAAAAGGCAGAGGTTCAGTTACAGGAGCTTTCGAAAGACTTCTTTGCATAATGGAGTATTTGGATGAATTCTTTAATTATATTTCATCTGTAAGTCCGTCAAAATTAGTACGGTTTTTTTGGTTTTTTTTCTTTTTTGAATTTGTCCGTTTTTTTCTTGTCGATTTTACAACGGTTTTATTGTGGAAAATAACGGCCGTATTCCGCAAGAAGAGAGTTAGAGAAGGTCGTAATCTTTTTTGGGCAGAAAAGCCTCTTATTTCCATTATTGTTCCCGGAAAAAATGAGGGGAAGCATATTTTTAAACTGGCCAATTCTCTTAAAGAGCAAACGTATCAGAATTTTGAACTTATTGTTATTGATGATGGTTCTGATGATGAGACCCGCGCTATTTGCAATAGCTTAAAAAAGAACGGGCTTATTGATATCTTTCTAAGTAATGATGTGCGCGGAGGAAAAGCATCTGCTGCAAATCTTGGATTACGTTACTCTTCAGGAAAATATATCATCCATATGGATGCCGATTGCTCCTACGATAGGGATGCAGTAGAAAATATTATTGTGCCCTTTTATTACGATGAAAAATTAGGTGCTGTTGGTGGCGATGTTCAGGTTCGTAATTATAGAGAAAGTTTATGCGCATCACTTCAGGCAATTGAATATACTGATACTATTTCCATCGGAAGGATTTCGCAAAGCCAGTTAGGTATTTACAGAATTATTTCAGGTGCATTTGGTGCATTTAAAAAAGATGCTCTTGACAGTGTAGGAGGGTGGGATATAGGTCCGGGGCTTGATGGTGATATTACTGTAAAAGTCCGTAAAATGGGATATGAAATCCATTTTGAACCAACAGCTATTTGTCAGACAAATGTTCCTGTAACATTTAAAGCACTGATTAAACAAAGATTACGTTGGGATAAATCACTTATCCGTTTTCGTTTGAGAAAACACCGTGATGTATTTTATCCCAATGAATCATTCCGTGTTTCAAATTTTGTGTCTTTTGTTGAAAATGTCACCTACAGTTTAGTCCTTAATTTTAAATGGTATTTCTATGTGATTGATATGGTGTTGAACTTTACTTCTCTCCTTATTTTTATAGTTCCGATGAATTTTATTCTTTACACAGTAAATAACTATTTTAAGTTCATTGTATTCTCATTATTCAGAGAAAGAAAAAATGTAAGAGCAGAATACTTTATGCTCTACATGCCACTGATGGCGATTTATTTTGGTTATTTTCTACGTTTTGTAAGAACCTATGCTTACCTCCAGGAATTATTCTTCAGACGGTCTTATGAAGACAGTTGGAATCCTGAAAAGTCTTCGAGACAGGCAAAATCTTTAAAATTATAGAACCAAAAGTTTCTGCATTAATATTGTAGTCTTTATTATATACGAATGTCAGGTAGGTTTTTTACATTATTGCTTCTATTTATCACTACTTTTGCAAATTCAACTAATCTTGCGAACAGAGCTTTGGAGGTTCCTTCACTAACCAAATGGAATTCTATAAATAGCGGTCTTCAAACATTTATAAGCAGAAGGGCATCAAAAATACGTCAGCAGTATATGTCTTATTTTTCATTGCCAGATACTGTTAATGTTGCTGTTAACGTTTCTGATACTGCAGCTGGCAGAGTAAAATTCAGTACACTTATTATTGATGAGAATACTGTTGGAATATCCGGCTTGGCTTACCCATGGACAGGAAAATATTTTACAACTATTGAAATTATGATTAAGGCAATGGCTAGACCGGGATATCGTTTTGTAAATTGCTTGAATACATCAATTACTTCCGCAGATACAATTGTTTATCTTAGCAGTGACACAAGTTTTACAGCAGTATTTGAAGTTGATACTGGTTTTGTGCCACTGCATCATTTGTATATTAATGAAGTAATGAGTAGTAATTTTAATAATATTGACGATCAATACAATGAGTATGATGACTGGTTTGAAATTTATAATCCCAACAATTTCCCTGTTGATATTGATAACTATTATGTAACCGATTCACTTCCCAATAAAACCAAATACCGATTTGCAAGTGGAAGTAACAGAACCATTATTCCTCCTAACGGATTTTTAATGATATGGGCAGATGAACAAAATTCCCAAGGCGTTTTGCATACAAACTTCAAGTTGAATTCTGCCGGTGAGGAACTAGCTCTTATTTTGCCTGATGGACGCAAAGTAGTAGATTCAGTTGTTATATGGCCTCAATTGACTCCCGATCATTCATGGGGAAGACAAACAGATGGAGACGAAACATGGTTTGATTTCAACTATACTACTCCGGGATTTTCAAATAATCAAACAGTGGGAGTTGATGCGCCAATCTCTGCTCTTGCATTTGCAGTATACCCTAATCCTGCAAAAAATACTGATCAAATCTTTTTCAATAAAGTTGTTTCTATATTTATTTATGATGCATTGGGACAAGAGATTTCTTCATCTATGAATATTCAGTCTTTGAATATATCCGCATTAAACTCGGGAGTTTATTTTATTAAAACAAATACAGGAGAACTACTTAAATTTGTTAAGTTATAATTATATGTATCTCCCTGTTCTTCGCCATGCGCTATAAACATTCCATTATTGGTAAAATTGAAATAGCTCTTGTTGTTTTAGTTGTACTCATATCGCAGTTTTCATCAGCTGAAGTAATTGATTCAAGAACTGTTGCAGTGCTTGATCTTACCATAAACAATTCAGAAACTAGTGATGTAGAATTGTATTCTATTAAGCATATTTTAAAAGTTGCAGGACTGCCTTTTATAGTAACAGATAATGTTGATTCCGCTATTCAATATCAAATTGTTATAACTTCTTCAAAACTTGAATCTTCTACATTGAATACTGTTGAGAAGGATTCATTGATTAGCTATGTTGCAAATGGAGGATGTCTAATTGCCCCAAGTGTAAGAGACCCTTATCTGTACTCAGTTTTTGGTATTTCTGACGATGTGAGTTCAACTTCTAACTTCAGTATGTCTTTTAATGCAGGGCTTAATGATCCTTCGTTCAGATGGCTCAATGATACACTTGAGCAAACTGTTAGTCTTGGAAATTCAGTGCAATACACTACATTTTTAAATACACGCAATTATGTTACATCCGGTGCAGCAATACTTGCAGTATTTAATGACTCAACAACAGCAATTACTAAATTTAATTATGGTTTAGGAAAGGCCTATGCTCTGGGCTTCTCATTCAGAAATTTGATTACTATGAATCAGACAAATAGAGATTATAACGCACAAAGAATTTATTCTAATGGGTTTGAACCTACCAGTGATGCAATAATATTATTCATAAAGGCTATTTGTACTGAAACTATTTCAAATTCAGTTTGGCTACATACGAGTCTTTTTGACAGTCATTCAACCCTTATGATTACTCATGATATTGATGCTACATCATCTTTTGATACAATGCATTATTATTCAGATTATGAAAATTCTCTTGGAATTTCAGGTACATATATTATTACAACTCATTATATAGATGATGGTTGTATGGCTGATTATTTTATTCCGTCAAACTATTCAAAAGTCCAGCAATTGCTTGATAAAGGACATAAACTTGCCAGTCATTCTGTAGGACATTTCAACGATTTTGATGATGAAACGATAACTTCATACGGAAACCTTGGAAATACTCCATCTAACTATCTGCCTTATGATTCCTGCACAACTTATCCAACAATAGGTTCAACAGTACTAGGTGAGACTGAAGTTTCGAAAAATCTACTCGAAAGTTTATTTGGAGTATCTATACGAACATTTCGTGCAGGTTATTTGTGTTTTAATGACAAGCTTACCAACGCTCTTGATACCCTTGGTTACCAATACAACACAACGGCTTCCGCAAGTGATGTACTCACTAATTTTCCATATCGGGCGCACAAAGGCAGAATAAGTAGTGGGAGTTTATCAAACGTATGGGAAATACCTATGACGATATCAGATGTGTTTCATGATGATTTGATGAGTGCAATAAATTATTCAGAAAAAGTAGCCATCTGGATGGATGTTATTTTAAGAAACAAAGCGAATTATGCTCCCAATGTTTTACTTATTCATCCTACGCGTTTGTTTAAATTACAGGCAGAGCAGGATTTGTTTAATCAACTTCCGGATGATATGATGGTGTGTGATTTAGAAACGTATGCTGATTACTGGAAAAGCAGGGATAATATTGAGTTTAGAACAATTTTAAATAATGATACATTGACAATTATTATTCCTCACAGCCTTTTACCACTTGATTCTGCTATAAGTTTTGTTGTAGATAATGGGCAAAGTTTGGAACTTATAAAAGCAGAGGATGACTTAGGAAATCCGGTAAGCATTATTCAATCTGAATGGGATGATAATGGCATAATTCTTCATTTTGGATATTCAACTCCATTATCCATTAAAAATGAAAATATAGAGGGCGATTTTGCAACTGTTACTTGTTACCCCAATCCCTTTTCTTCTGAAGTTACAATTGAGATAAATCTAACGGAAAGAAACAGAGTTAATCTTTCAATTAATAACTTTACAGGCCAACAGGTAAAGCTATTTAACCAGGAGTATCTTCAGCCTGGGACATATCGTTATCAGTGGAACCCATTGAATTTATCTGGGGGAATTTATGTTTGCAAGTTGAATGTTGGAGATAAAAAATTCTTCAGAAAAGTAGTCTATACAAAATAATGTCCCTGGGGGGGGGGTTAAAGCCCCAAAACTTCTGTACCCTGTTCAAAAACAATATCAACCGGAATTCCTAGCCCTGAAAGTTTATCTAATTCCTTTTGCAGGTCAGGTCCAATGCTTCCTTTTTCCTCCATAAGTTTTGTAACGCCATCATAATCACCATTGCCTTGCAGTGTAATTATTAAGGTAGAAAGCGAATTCATAGCTTCTTTCATTTTTTCAAAATCAACGCGGTAAGTTCCGGTAGATGCATCGCGGGTAAATGCACCTTTCTCGGCAAAATAATTAAAGCGTAACATGTTTGCTTTGCCATGTGCGCTGCTTGCTCCAAAGCGTACCGAACGAAAAATACCGGCAAGAAAAGTAACATAGGTATCCATAACTTCACCTTCCTTTATCTCACCTTTCTCATACAGTTTGGTTTCCATGTAAAGCCCTAGAATATCAGCTTTGCCTTCTTCAAGTGCAGAGAATTTGTCTTTCAAGGCTTCACGTACTGTGCCTTTTCCGTTAATGGTTTGTTTAATTCCCAATCCGTGCGCCACTTCATGGAACATGGTGTTTCCAAAGAACGCATCAAACGTAATGTGTTTGCGCTGGTCTTCGGCAATCAAGGTGTTGGCAATGGGCACAAGAATTTTATCAAACTTCGCGCGCATTGCGTTTTTTAGTTGTGAACGTCTGGTTCCTTTTTTTACCTGAATATCTTCATCGTTTGGAAGATTAACTGCAATGGTTTTGCTTCCTGCATTGCAATCGCCAGCATAATACACCACATCATATGCATTCAGTTCTGAGTCTGTTCCCGGACTTTCTTTCTTGTATTTTGCTTCCACAGGAAGTGAAGTCTGCAATTCAGGAAGAAAGGAAACATAGCGTTCCAGTTTTTTACTCCACTCTTTGTCTTTAATAAAAACATACGCTTCGTTTGATGCTTTGTAGCCATAGATTTTATCTTCATAACTTTCAATCGGACCAATTACAATATCAATTCCGTTTGACTTCATGTCAAGCCATGCGTAATCGCTCGCAGTGTAATTATCTGTAAGCAATGCTTCTGCGCGAAGTCTTAAATAGCGTTTCAGTTCTGCATCTTCGCTGAGTTCTGCAGCCTGTTTTAAAAAATCAGATGCCTTTTCCACATGCTCTTTATAAGCCACATGATAAGGAACTGTAATCAATTCACCTTTTTCGTTTCTGCGCAAAACGGTATATAAACTCTTTTTATCGTCCGACTTAAAGGCTTCAAATTCTTCTTTTGTCATGTTGGCAGGATAAAAATTTGCACCATCTGGTTTTGCTCCAATGCCGGCAACAAATGAACTGTCACCATTTAGCCTGTCCCACGGACCGTAATTTATTTTAACAAGTTCACGTGTTGCTGAATCGGAGATTGTGGCAAGCAAAGAATCTAAATTACCATAAGCCTGTTTCTTGAAAATTTCATTCATCTCTTTTGCCGCTTCAATAAAAAGGACAATCATTTTCTTTTCATTACCGCTCAAATGGCTTAGGTCTGAAGTAAGTTTTACGGGAGCATAAATCTTTAAGCACTCTGCATTTGGGCTTGGTGCTGCAGCTTCTTCAGCAGGCTTCTGATTATTGTTGCAGGAGAAGACAGTAAGCAATAGGAAGAAGGTAGTAAACAGTTTTGCAAATTTCATCTGATAAGGAATTATTGAATGAGTGACAAAGATATTCTGATATTGTAAATAAAAAGTCCCGAATAGTTCGGGACTTTTTATGATTAAAAATGTTTTTTAATATTAGGTGTTTGCTCCAACAATCAGTAAAATCAATCCAAGTATGCATCCGCTTACAAAGGTAATAAGTAATGTAACGGAAGCCCAGTTTGAAAATAGCATCACGGCTAGTGCAAGCAGACATCCTCCGCCAATCAATGCTCCCAGAAATTTGAAGAAGTTAAACTGCATGGTTTGATTGGTGCCGGCTGTGTTTTTCTTAATCACTAATTTATCTAAACTATGTTTTGCTGTGGCTTTAAATTTTGAACCTGTAAAATGTTTAAGTATTGGGTTTTGGAAAAACTTGTTTCTCTCTTTTGTTGGTTTTTCAACTGAAGCAACTACTGGTTCCTCTTCAATAAACTTTGAACTGGCATTTATTTCAGGTAACTGGCTGTATGTATTTTCGCTGCTTGTAGAAATTAATTTTTCTATTTTTTGTGTAGGAATAGTTGCGAATTTTTCAGTAACAATAGTGTTTCCTTTTTTGTCTTTCTTCTCCGCAAAATCAACATGGTATCCTTTGTTGTACCTGCGTTTTTCAAACGACATCAACTTTGAAGCGCAACCCGAATTAACTACAATTGCTGCCGAAATAATTGCAAAAAGTAAAATGTTTTTCATGTTCGAATGATTTTTTACAAACCTATAAAAAATAGTAACGCATTATTAATGTCAGAAAAATCTGTTATTCTTTTTCGAAAAATTCAAGTGCATCTTCCACTGAAATTGGTTTTTCGTTCAGGTATGATTTTACTTTCAGTTTAGTGATGCCACGCTTTGTTAATTCACTTTGCAGTTTCTGTGCATCGGTGTAATTATCAAACGAGCCAAAGGTGTATATTTTTAAACCTCCTGTGGTAGCTTGCATTTGCATTCCGTAAGTAGAAATAACATCAGAGAATTTCTTCACATCAAACTCGCCACGGTATTCTTCTGTTTGTACTTTAAAGGTAAGTACGTCTGCTCCTATTGTGTTCTTATATAGTTCTTTTAGTTGGGGATTTGATTTTATCAGTTTGTCTAATTTGGCTGTTACTTCTTTTACTTTATTTTCTTTCAACCCGAATGCATCGTTAAGACCTTGCTGAATTAACTGGTTCTGTATTTTTTCTGCGTCTTCAAATTTTTCGTAAGAACCAATGGTGAAAATAGTAATGGAGTCATTCACCTTTGTTTGAACTACTCCGGGTATTTCGTCTATTTTTTTCTGAATTTCCTGAGGAACATTTCTTCCGTATGCACCAACCTGTACGGTGAAGTTGCCACCTTTTTCACCTGAGCTTCCCTCTGCCTGCATAACAGCGTTGTTCACGTTTTTGCGGTTGTAAGCTTTCATGGATTCAAACTCTTCGTCAGTAGGTTGAACGTAATTAGATTTTGCAGGTGTTGCAGGCGCTATTTTGTCAAGCTCACTCACATCACCTAAGTCAGCATCGTTGTAATAACCTTTGGGTAGTTTAT